>JAGGTD010000022.1 GCA_021163925.1 Nitrososphaerota archaeon | reverse complement strand
TGGTTCATGGATTCGTTAAGAGCTTCGTCAAGCAGCTTAGGAGGAAGGGTTTCAACGCATTGGAATTGAGAGAATCTCAGGGAAGAATAGATGGCTTCCAGCGAACGACCCCCTTAGCGAATCCATAGGCTTTCCTCGGTTTGTGGCCTCGGTAAGCTAATATATTACAAATTCTGAAATATGTTCGATAAATGATATGTCCCTGAAGGCCCTCTACGGAAAACTCTTACTCAGCTTCGGGTTAAGGGAGTTTGAGGCGCGCGAGGCATGCAAGCTCCTAAAGAGTGAGAACCCCTACCTCGTCCTACACAGGCTATGGAAGGCCGGCTATATAGTCAGGGTCTCCAGGGGAGTCTTCAGGGCGATTCACCCGGTGATCATGGCCATGGAGTGGGCTGGATATAGGTGGAGGAGCAGGATAAGCAGGACAGAATACCTGCCACTACTCGAGAGGCTTGTGGTTAAGCTCATAGAGGGATTCGGAGAAAAACTCAGGTCGTTAATCCTATTTGGATCGATAGCATCGGGCAGGATGAGGCCGGAGAGCGACATAGACCTACTGATAGTAGCGGAAAATCTACCAGAAAACTACTCGGAGAGATTAAAGCTACTTAGGAAGATGACGGCGGGGGTAGAGGAGGAGGCCATCAAGCTATGGAGGGAGAAGAAGATCTACCCACTCATAGACCCAATAATACTAACACCAGAAGAGGCATCAAAGATCCAGCCATTCTACCTAGACCTCCTAGAAAACTCGATAATAATCTACGACAAGGATGGGTTCATGGAGAAGGTTCTGGAGGGACTTAAGGATAGGTTAAGGAAGCTTAGATCGAGAAAGGTGCTCCTCCCCAATGGATCATGGTATTGGATAGTCAAACCAGACGCTAAAGCCGGAGAGGTGATAGAGGTCTGAGAATGGAAGCCTTAGCAAGAGACTACTTGAAGAGAGCTGAGGCGAGGCTTGTGATAGCGGAAGAAGCCTTCAAACGAGGATATTACCCCGAGGCGGTCAGATACTCGCAGGAATGCGTCGAGCTCTCCCTAAAAGCATGCCTAAGAATGGTGGGAATAGAATACCCGAAAGTTCACGATGTGGGAGGTGTCCTAGAAGCAGAGAGCGCTAGATTCCCGGAATGGTTCAGAGAGCATATAGGAAGGCTTGCAGGGATCTCAAGAGATCTAGCGGAGAAAAGGTCGCCAAGCATGTATGGAATAGAGGCGGCGGGAAAAACGCCGGGAGAATTGTTCGGAGAAAGGGAGGCGGAAGAAGCCCTAAGAAACGCAAAGCAAGTCTACCAACTAGCCAGAGAACTTATCGAAGAAAGGAAGTAATAAAACAATGATCATTTTCTTCGCAAGCATGAGTTCTTACTCCACCATCCATAAACATCCTAAGGCACCTATTATCACCGGTTTGACGAGGATTAGCTTTAGATGGAGGCTGAAGAGGTGATTGGAGAGGGTAAAGACATAAATGATAGGTCTTTTAGGGTGATCTTGGGATGAGTAAGAGGAGGAGGCGTAGGGAGGCTCCCATGCCAGCCTCGGCCGCCGGTCTACTCAGGTTCTTTGAGGAGGAGTCTAAGGGATTTAAGATCAGGCCTGAGATAATCTTGATTCTAGCGGGAATCTTGATCGCCTTGACGGTGATCGCGAATAAGTTCTTCATCTAATCCTAGGCCATAACCTCCTCTAAGGCCGCCTGCCCCACCCCCGTTAGCTTCCAAAGTCTCTTCCCATCAGATTTGAACTTCAAGACGATCCCCTCCCTCGACATATTTCTCAGATGTCTCCTTATGGTGGATGGGCTTAACTGCATGAGCTCGGCTAACTCCTTGATCGTTAACGGTCTCTGCTTCAACGCATCTATGATCCTCGACCTAGTCGAGACTCCGCGCTTAACATTCCTTATCATCCTCAGATAAGCTCTTGGATAGATGGGCGGGCTGGGAGCATCCCTAGGATGGGTGTTAGCTTCCAAGGACGCCACCTCCCAAGATCCTTCCAATACTTGAGGGGTCTGTCATAGACCTCTCCTCAACAATAGTATAAGATCACGCGCGCTCTAATAAAAGGGATGTTTAAAGGGCTTTATCGACGGCCTTTAATCACGGTTAAAATAGGTGGTTGGGCGTCTCTTACCTCAACTTTGGCCAACCCTCGACCTCCACTCCTCTACGGGATCGTAGCCCAAGAACTTCTTCAATAGTTTCCTGCCCTCGGGGCTTATCCTCTCAGGAGTCCACGGGGGATCCCAAACGAGCTCGACATCTACTTTTCCTACATTCGGTATATTTTGCTTAACCATTTCCTCGACTCGATAGAGTAAGATTCCCATGAGGGGACATGCGCTCGTGGTCAGGGTCATCTTGATCTTCACATTATGATTCTCATCTACCTCGACTCCATAGATCAGTCCTAGGTCGTAGATGTTCACGGGGATCTCTGGATCATATATCTGCTTCAAGACCTTGATAACCTCCTCCTTAACCTCCTCTAAGGATGTCATCTCCCATCAGCGATCGTCCATAAATGGTTATTTAAGCATTGAAGGAGGCTGGATTCGAGAAGATTAATTACCAATTTTCGGGAATGATGTTGGATGAGCGAGGGCTTAGTCGTTGGAATAGACTTGGGGGCGACGAATCTTAGGGCCGCCTTAGGAGACTTAGAGCATGGAATAGTTAGGGTGATTAAGGAGAGAACAACCTCATCAGGGTCATCAGAAGACCTCATCAATCAATTGATAGAGATCGTCAAGATGGTGGTCTCCGAGAAGCTAGATGAGATAGAGGCGATAGGGATAGGTTCGATCGGCCCACTCGATGTCAAGAGAGGGGTGCTCGTGAGATCCGCGAACGCCAGATTCAGAAACGTTCCAATAGTTGAGAGGCTCTCAAGAGAATTTAAGATACCGGTATACATGCTGAATGACTGCACGGCTGCGGCCTTGGGCGAAAAGGTATTCGGGGCTGCGAAGAAACTCTCAAACTTCGTATATGTTGGGATTGGGACTGGGATAGGAGGCGGAGTGTTCGTGGATGGGAGGCTATTGCTTGGAAAGGATGGGAACGCGGCTGAGATAGGGCATATGACGATAGATCTCGGGGATGGGCTTCCATGTGGATGCGGTGGTAGAGGCCATTGGGAGGCATATTGCTCTGGGTCGGGGATACCTTCCTTCGTGAAGAGCTGGATAATCTCTAGGAGGCTGGAGGATTTGAAGAATCCGTTGATAGACATGGCCATGAGGGGCGAGATGACCTCAAAGCATCTATTCGACTATGCTAAGGCGGGCGACGAGCTGGCGTTAAAGATCGTGGAAGAGATCGGGAGGATAAACGCGATATGCTTCGCAAACCTCATCAACCTATTTGATCCAGAGCTGATAACGGTCGGCGGATCGATAGCCTTAAAGAACCCGGATCTAATCCTGGACCCGATCAAGAGACATGTTGGGAGATATGTGATCAATAGACTTCCAGAGATCAGGTTAACGCCCCTAGGAGAGGACATCGTATTATATGGCGCGATCGCATTGGCATTAAAGAAGATCAGAATATAATGGACGCTCGCCTATCTCCGCGATCCTCTACAACTCTATGAAGGATTTATCCAGTTGTTCGGATAGAGGTTCTTTGATAACTATTCCCTCGATCGGCCTTATCTCGAAGGTGTAGATCGCGGGGTCCGCCTTGCTCCACCTCATCTTCCTCACGTAGATCGTCTTCAAGAGCTTTCCACGAAACCTCACTATCCCCAGGACTATAACCCCTGATGAGAGGAATTCCTCGAACCCGAACCTACTCAATCTATTCGACCCTGTGGGTATGTCGCATGTGAGCATGGTGGTCGCTCCAAGTCTCTCCTCCATCATGTTGATTATCTCCCTGAGATACTCCCTAACTATGAACTCCTCCCTAGCCCCGATGGCCAAGGCGGAGATGGGGTCGAGAACTATCCTGCTTATCTGCCGGCCATGAGCTATCTTCTCGATGGCGTCCACGAACGCCTTACTCTCTTTCCCAAATCTCTTCAGATCCGATGTAAATAATCTGAACTCGAATGGAAAGAATAATCTTTGATCGATATAGTCCCAGAAATTCCATCCGAGGGAAAGCGCGCCCCTCAAAACCCCATCGATCCTCTCATCGAGGGAGACGTAGATGCATTGTTCACCGTTTCTCAAGCCTTCGAGGAGGAATCGGAGGCTGAGTATGGTCTTCCCAACCCCGGTCTCCCCCGTGACTAGATAGGTTCTACCCCTTAGAAGTCCTCCGCCGAGCATCTTATCGAGTTTCGGTATCCCGGTCGATACTCTCTCAGATAGCTCCATCAGCCCATCAACCTCTGATGAGACTGGTTTGAATAGCTAATTAAGATTTTATTTTGAAGCGGCCGTTCTCGTAGATTAGGTCTCCATCTCCATAAACCCTTCCCTCACGCATGTCTAGGATCATATCCCAGTGGATCGCGGACTTATTCAATCCGCCGGTGTCGGGATAGGCTGCTCCAAGAGCCATGTGCATGGTTCCGCCTATTTTCTCATCGAATAGTATCTGCCTCGTATGCCTATCTATCCTATAGTTTAATCCGAATGCTATCTCCCCAAGTCTCCTCGCTCCCTCATCGGTTCTCAATATGTGCTTAAGCTTCTCCTCTCCCTTCTCGGCGTGGGCTTCAACCACCTCACCCCTACTGAACTTGAGCTTGACGCCTTCAACCTCTATACCCCTCCAGATCGCCGGATAGGTGAACCTCACGGTTCCCTCAACCGAGTCTTCTATTGGGGCTGAGAATACTTCTCCAGCGGGCATATTGTTGTGGCCATCGTCGCTTATCCACTTCCTCCCACCAACCTTCATGAACAGGTTGGTATCATTCGAGACTATCTTCAATTCATCTATCTTGTTTAGGATCTCAACCACCTTCTTCTGCTCTTCAGCCTGCCTCCTCCACTCTTTAACAGGATCTTCGACATCGACCATACAAGCCTTATAGGCGAAGTCTTCATACTCGAGAGGTCCCATGCCGGCCTCCTGCGCGAGAGCGTTTGTGGGATATATTGAGACGACCCATCTCAGCTCGCCCGACGCATGTCTCCTCATGAATATCTCGGTTAACTCCCTCCTCGACGCCTGCCTAAGCCTGAGCTTCTCCGGGTCGACGTTCACGAGGGGCTTGGTATGGCTTCTTGAGAGTATTGAGATCGTCACGTCAACCCTCTCTTGGATGAATTTCTCGATCGGCGAGAGATGTTTTAGCTGCTTCTCACCAGCATACCTATAGAAGATCTCATCTAAGGCGTCATCGACGATCACCACAAATGGGTTCCCTCCCCTAATCAGAACATGCTTATAGAGTTCTCTGATAAGCGGTAGGGCTTCGACTCCCGCCCTTATCAAAACTTCATCTCCATCCCTGACCTCAACGCTGTAACTCGTTAAGAGTTCCGCCAACCTGCTAACCCTAGGATCTGCCATAAGGGATCATGTGATATGGTCTATCACGACTTAATAATTGTTAGTATTCGATCGGATCAATCCAATCTTTTACCGCTTCTCGTATAGTTCTTAACAACCCCTATCAAAGCCTTCAACGCGTCTTCACCCTTCTCCGCCATGGTCCCTGTCACGACTATATCCGCCCCAGCATCCAAGGTTCTCTTCATCTGGTCGATAGTTCTGATCCCGCCTCCAACGATCAACGGAATGTCTATCGATGACTTGACCGCTTGGACGACGCTCGCCGGAACTGGGGATGGAGCCCCAGAACCCGCCTCAAGATAGACGAACCTCAGCCCCATATATTGTGCGGCGAGAGCGTAGGCAACCACAACCTTAGGCTTATCCATGGGTAGGGGAAGAGCTCTTCCCATCGCCGAGACAGCGCTCTCAGCCCCGAAAACTAGGTATCCCATGGGAATTGCCTCCAAGCCATATCTCCTTATGAATAGGGCTCCCTGCATCTGGGCTCCGATCACATAATACCATTCAACTGAGTTTAGTAGGATCATATACCATACGGCGTCCGCATATCTGCTCAAGGCTTGAACGTTATTTGGGAAGATTATAATCGGGACATCGATCTCCTCCTTCAACGCTTGCACGATCTGATCCATCTCCGATTGAGATGAGACCGTTGATCCACCGACCATTATCGCCGAACTCCCAGCTTCCTCCGAGGCTTTAGCGACCCTTAGAGCCGATGCTATGGTGAAGTTCTCGGGATCTAGGAGGGTCATATGTATAGGCCCTTTCTCCAATTCATCCAGAATATATCGCTCAACCCTTCCAATCTTAAGAGTTCTCGGCGTCATCGATCAGATACTCCTTGAAACCTTCAATATATTAAAGTTCCTTGGCCAAAGACCTTATTCACCGGTTGCTGAAAGCTTAGCTGACTCCGTTAGCGAGGTTTCCGCGGGCTTCTTCGATCCCGTGACTATGTCATAGAATTCGGCGTATGCGTCGACGGCCATGTATGATGGTAGCCATCTAACTCTGGCGTGCGCTTTACAATTTGAGCATATCACCTCTGCATAGTCTGATCCATCCTCATGGTATACCGCAACAGCCTCCTCGTTACAGAGTGGGCATGTGAAGACCTTGGGCGGGGGTTTAATCACCTTCTTCCGAATCTTTCTTCTACGTCTCCTACCCAATCTCCCATCCTCATCAAATAGATTATGAGGCCGACTTAAAATCTTATTCCATGAAGACCTATTAAACTCTTAGACAAAGTATCTCGGGGTTGAGGAGAGGGGAGCCGATCATAGGTTTACTCACATCGGACATGAGATTTGGAAACATGGTTAAGGAGATGGCGTCTGCTCTAGGCGTTAGGGTGAAGCATGTCTTGAGCTTGGATGAGCTCCCACTCTCGATAAAGGTTGTGATAACGGATGAGAGGAGAAGATTAGATGAGCGGGGGAGGATCATACTCTACAAGGAAGATTATGATTCAATCGAGGAACTCGTCGAGCGGGCGTCGGAGATCGCTGTCGGAGAGCTTAGATATAGGTTGGCCGCGGCGGCCATAGATCCAGGGAAGAGCGTGGGAGTTGCATACATCTTGGATCATAGGATGATTAGGACTAAGAGGTATGGGATCATCGAGAGCCTCCTAGACGATCTAAGCAGATTTATGAGGACTCATTCGAGGGCTGAGAAGAAATATGTCTTGATAGGAGCTACATCCAATCCCGAGAACGCGAGGGCCATAGCCCAGAAGATCGGGAAGGCGCTCTATGGAGAAGGGGTGATCGTAAAGCTCGTGGATGAATCGAATACTAGGAGGGGATTGATCCCGAGGATGAGGGGCATGAGTAAGGATGAGTATTCCGCCCTAATACTCTCCCTAAGAAACATCTTGAAGCTGAGGTGAGCTATATGCCTCAGCTAGAGGTCAAGGCTGGAAGCACGGTGATCCTCTATGGCCCGGCGTCAGCGACCCTGATCAGCGGGAGGGCGTCGATCCTAGACCATCAGCTCAAGCCTAGGAAGAGGGTCATCGTTAAGAGCTGGAGGTCTAGACCGATCTACATTGAAGAGGATTCGGTGATCGAATGCGTCCATGGCGAGGGAGGCGGCTTCGAGGTCCTAGACATGGACACGATCCCGGCCGAGTGGAGGCAGGTCGTTAAGGAATTGGATTCTTGGAGGGGTTTGATAGCCGTTTATGGGGGAGTTGACTCCGGCAAGACGAGCCTAGCAACCTTGATCGCAAATAATCTAGTTAAGTTGTATGGGGTCTCAGCCTATATAGATCTCGATCTAGGTCAGTCTAATATCTGTCCGCCGACCACCATCGGATACGTCAAGCTCAAGAGAACCGTTCCAGATGTCTCAGCTCTTAGGATGGATTGTGGAGAGGTCGTTGGATACACTTCCCCAACACCATTAGTTGAGGAGCATGTCAGGAGGGCGGAGAAGATAATGAGCAAGCTTAGGGATGAGGGGGTTGAGGCGTGTGTTGCAGACCTCGATGGATGGGTTTCCGGAGGCCAAGCCATTAAACATAAGCTCATGCTCTTCAAGGTTCTGAGGCCAAGGCTTATACTCTCGATAGGTGGTTTGCCGAGCGAGTTGAGAGATCTATGCGAGAATATTGGATCGGATGTTAGAGAGCTTCCACCACCTCCAAGGATTAGGAGGAGGGAGATCTCGGCGAGGAGGAGGCTTAGATCCATGGCGTATAGCAGGTTCTTGAGAAACTCCGCTTTGAGGAGGATTCCGATAAGCTGGGCCATGGTTGAGGATCTGATGGGGATTAAAGATATTCAGGAGATCTCCTCGAGGATCATGAAGCTCGTCTCAGCCTATATCGAGGAGAATGACCTGATAGTGGACTCGAAGGGCTTAAAGGCCTTGGAGGAGATCTCGAAGAAGGGAATCGGAGTCCTATCCTACCTATACGATCTAGAGGATAGCTTTTCGGGGATAGGTCTCTTAATGGCCTTCAATCCAGACAAGAATTACCTGAAGATCTACACGCCGTTCAAGTATCAGGTGAAGAGGATCGTGATCGGGTCTATTCTCCTATCAAGTGATGGCGAAGAACTCTATACGATTCCGCCCAATATGCTTTAATCATTCCTCTTTCCACGCTTCGGCTCAAGAGCTCTTAGAACCCTCGCCACATCCCTCATCTCCAAGACCTTAGCATTTTCGGGTGGTAGAGCCGCTATATCACCAGGCTTGAATGGGCCATAGGTTCTATGATCCGAGCCAACGATCTTGTCATGCTCCTTGAGGAAGTAGACGGGGATTAAGGTGGATTTTATCTCCCTCCAATCCCTATACGCCACCGAGACCATAAGCTCCTTAACTCTCCTCCTATACTCCTTAACGGATTCTAGGAGGTTTAGATATATTCTGGATTCAAAGTCGAATAGGTTTTCTGGGAGATTTTCTTGAAGGGCTAGGTTTAGGATCTTTCTAAGCCTAAGCCTAAAAAGCTCATTCAACAGGGATGTCACCGCCTCGAGTTCAGCCCTCTTAAGCTCGTATGAGAGGCTCTGCCTATCGGATACCTTGAGATAGTGTTTGACGCTCCCAATATATTCTTGGACTCTTCGCCCAAAATCCTCCGGAAGCTTCGCCAGTCCCTCGCTCTCCCTTTCCTTCCTCCAAAGAGTGGTTAAGAGTTCATAGATCGATTGCCCCGAACCTTCGTCCATCAACCATAGACGATTATCAAGCATTATAAATGAATCTCCCTCTATGGGAGCGTTGCAGCGCCCTTACATAGGAGTAGGATCGCGGCTGCGGCTGGAAGCTTCTTCAGCTCGTTTTCACATTCTTCAAACTCCATTCCACCGAGCTTGAATCTCGGAGCCCTTATCACGTATACCGCGAGTTCTTCGTCCATCGGCAGGGCCACGGACTCCGACATAGGCTCGAATTCGTCGAGCTCATTCGGATCGAATAGCTTCGCCATGAACCCCGTCTTTCCGTTTAGAGAGTTTCCAAGCCTTAGAAGTCTGTGAATGTCTTGGGTCACGACCACGTCTATATGGGCTGAGGCTAGTTCTCTCGCAGCCTCGAAGAGAGCTTTTCTAAGTTTTGGCCTCATGAGATTCCATGGAACATCCTCTCCCAATGCCTTCGAGACCTCCTCAACCTCATCGATTAATGTCTGAGCCATCGAGTCTCCCACAACCTCCCTTAAAGCATCATAGTTTTTGGATGCGAGGATCTCGAACGCGGCTTTAGCTATCCTACCCCTCCAGCCTCGATCCTCTAGCTTGGGAGCGGTCTCCAAGTCTATCACCCTCTCCTCCAAGCCCATAAGCCTCATGCTCAACCCAGTTCCAGTTATGTAATCTATCAATTCCTTACGCTCGGCTTGATCAAGCTCTAGGATGGATTCATCCTCGACGACTAGATGATATCCCCTATTCCCAGAGAAGGCGGTTCTAAATCTATTGAATCCGAAGTCGTCTTCTAAGAAGCTTAAGAGCTTTCTAGCTTCCTCCCTCGCCGCCTCTAAGCATAGGTCGCAAACCCACTCAACCTTCATCAAGGGCTGGCCGCAGTCAGGGCATAGATCCAAGCTTACTGGATACGCCCTCCTACAGTGTCTGCAGACCTTGAAATCATGCTCTTTCCCACATGGAGTCTTGAGATGGTCGGCGTCTATATCGAAGATAAGCTCAGCTCCAAGCCAACCCTTCGCATCCATGGGCGCTCTCGGATACTTATAGAATGCGGCTGAGTGGTAGATGTGTAGCGGCGTATCCTCGGCTATCTTCCCCCAAAGCTCTTGAGGAGAGTTGAAGCTTAGATGCCTGATCATAATCTTCTTCTCAAACGTGAAGTATCCGAACTCTCTCTCGGGAAGCCTACTCGGTATGTAAAGCCTTGAGAAGTTTCTCCGATAGAAGTCCTTGAAGAATCTCTTGACGGTTAACGCATCCGCCTCGGAGATGAAGCTCATCCCAACCTAGCCCTTCTCAAGAGACTTATAGATCGTGTATATTATCAAGATTATGAGGACGATGAGGGCGAGCCAGAAGATACTCCTATACAGGAGGTCTATGAACGCCTCGACCGTCATCTAAACTCGATTCAAAACCATGTGAAGCCAGTTAATTAACTTCTCCTTATCGGTCGGCCTTCAACAACACTACCACGTCGCCCACGTTCGTCCCAGTATAACCCGTTGTTATCAGCCCTCCAACGCGCTTGAAGAAGGTGTTTGAGTCGTTTTCGGCCAAGAACTCTGCTGGATTTAAGCCGAGCCTTAAAGCATCTTGATAGGTCTCCCCATCCACTATCGCTCCAGCCGCATCAGTCGGCCCATCGACCCCATCGGTTCCAACGCTCACCAAGCAACAGTTCTTCAAACCTCTTAGCTTGATCGAGGCTGAGAGGGCGAGCTCCTGATTTCTCCCACCAGTTCCCTTCCCCTTAACGGTGACGGTCGTCTCCCCGCCCATGACTATGGCGTGCTTCCCCCTCCGTTCAGATAATTGTCTGAGGAGCCCGGCGGCGAAGATCCCTATCTCCCTCGCCTCACCCTCCATGAACCTCGTCAAGGTCATAGACCTATATCCCTTGGATCTAAGGTATTTCTCGGCCGCCTTACACGCATCCCCGACGCTGGCCACGATGAGGTTTGTAATCCTCTTAAAGATGGGGTCTCCGGGCTTAGGGGTCTCCTCAACCCTCCCATCGAGGCCAAGCCTTATCCTATGTCTCACTGATTCGGGAATCTTATCCCATAAGCCATACTTGTTTAAGACCTCATATGCGTCCTTGAAGGTGGTTGGGTCGGGGGCCGTTGGCCCAGATCCTATGGTCTCAAGCTTGTCTCCCACGACGTCTGAGATTATCAAGGAGATCACGAGACCCTTTGAGAGCCTCCTCCCCAGCAACCCGCCCTTAATCCCCGAGATATGCTTCCTCACGGCATTCACCTCATCTATATTCGCCCCACTCGCTAGGAGCAGTTTCGTGACCTCGACCTTATCTTGGAGGGTCACGGGGTCGGCTGGCATGGGGAGTAGGGCTGACGCACCGCCGGATAAGAGGAATAGTGTGAGGGTCTTCTCCCCGACTCCCTCAGCATATTCCAGGATCCTTGACGCGGCCTTGACTCCAAGCTCGCTTGGTATGGGGTGGGTTGAGGGCAGAACCTCCAGTTTCTCCAGCCTCGCTTTCTCGGCAAGCTCTCTCGGCGCTACGATCGCCCCCTCGCTGATGAAGTCTCCCAAGACCTCCTCGATATACTCGGCCATCCCTATCGAAGCCTTACCGGCGCCGAGGACGAGTATCCTCTCAAACCTCTTCAAGTCTACCCTTCTATTCGCGACGACTAGCTTGCTCCCCCTTCTCCTAATATTTCTCTTAAGGGAGTTTCTAGGGGTCACGTCTCTTATCGCCGCCTCAACAGCTCTAAGGGCGTGGCGTCTAAGCCTCGCAGCAACCCCCTTCCTCATCCCGACGAGCTCATCGAAATTTGAGATGAGAACACGTTTACCCATAGGCCATCATCTAATGAAGCTGGCTGGATTAATGGTTTTCCCCGCACATATAGTTTTTAGGGAAGGAGGTGATCTGAGGATAGATGGCAGGCTACATCTCTACGAGGGCGCAGATCCGTGGATCCGTGATGGAGAACGCCATAATACTTGGTGAGAGCGTCATAGGTGAGGAGACGCTTATCGATAGCTGGGCATATGTCGGCTACCCAACTAGACGAAAGCTTAAACGAATTCCAAAGAAGATCGAGGAGCTCGACTCGATCAGCGACGGAGCCAAGATAGGGAGAAGCTGCCTCATCAGAAGCTTCACCATAATCTATGAGGGAGCCGAGCTTGGAGACCGCGTCGAGACCGGGCATGGAGTATTGATTAGGGAGAGATCGAGGATCGGATCAAACTCTAGGATTGGGAGCTTCAGCCAGCTCGATGGAGAGGTTCATGTGGGCGAGAACGTCAACATCCAGTCCATGGTCTACCTACCCCACCTAACATGGATCGACGATAACGTGTTCATAGGGCCTAACGTGATCGTGACGAATGACCGGTATCCGGTGAGCAGGAGGTTGAGGGGGGTTAGGATAGGGAGAGGCGCCGTGATCGGGGCTGGGGCTGTGTTGATTGCAGGGATAGAGGTCGGGGAGAACTCGGTCATAGCCGCTGGATCGATAGTGACTAAGGATGTTCCAGCGAACTCGATGGTGATGGGAGCCCCAGCGAGGGTCAGGCTCAGTAGGATGGAGTATGAGGAGAGGAAGAAGCTCTATGAAGCTCGTGGAGATGATGTTCCGGGTTAAGGCTTATATAACCCGATCAACAATACTTCTTGAAAAAGGAGGTAGGTAATGGGGGAGGAGATCTGCCCAATCTGCGGTCTTCCAAAGTCCTTATGCGTATGCGGGACGATAAGCCGTGAACAACAGAGGATCAAGGTGAAACTTGAGACTAGGAAGTGGGGGAAGCCCGTCACCATAATCGAGGGATTGGATAACGGGGTGGAAGACCTACATAAGCTCGCGAAGAAGTTTAAGTCTCTATGCGCTTCGGGTGGAACCGTCAAGAATGGGCTGATAATTCTTCAAGGAGATCATAGGAAAAAAGTTAAGGAGATATTGGTCTCGATGGGGCATAGAGAGGAGAACATAGAGATACTTTAAGCCGCTCCCTCGAGGACTTCCTTCAACCCCTTAAACCTGTTCCTTACCGTGACCTCGGTCACCCCAGCAGCCCTAGCGATATCCTTCTGAGTTATCGTCTGATCTGTTTCTTGGCAGGCCATATAGAGCGCCGCGGCAGCTATACCGACTGGATCCTTCCCAACGGTTGCCCCCCTCTTATGCGCCTCTTGGAGGATCTTCAAAGCCTCTTGGACCGTTGCTTGATCTAAGCCAACCTTCGACGCGATCTTATTCAAGTAGCTCGCTGGGTCTGCGACCGGAACCTTAAGCTTCAGATGCTTGAGCAAGAGCCTATACCCCTGAGCGATCGTCTTACGCTTAACTATTGGATAGGCCTTCTCAAGCTCGCGGAGATCCCTTGGAGCGCGCATCGACCTACACGCAGCATAGACGGCGGCCGCCATGATAGATCTAATAGATCTACCCCTAACGAGCCCGGCCTTCAAGGCCCTCCTATAGATCAGCATAGCTCGCTCGGCGATAGATTGGCTTAGATGCAATTTATCCACGTAGATTTGGAGGATGTTCACCGCCTGCTGCAGGTTTCTGGCCTCAGAGGCGCTCACCTGAGAGGTTGCGTCAAGCTTCTTAAGCCTGAGGAGCTTCTCCCTAGTCTCCTTCGGGAGCCTCCTACCCGAGGCATCCTCATTAATCTTATCTATGACCGTGGATAGGCCATGATCCCTATACATGATCGAGAGGGGTGCTCCAACCCTACTCCTATCCTCCTCCTCATCCAGATTCCTCCACTCAGGCCCTCTATCGACACCCCTCTCTCGAACTACGTAGCCGCAACTTGGGCAGCTAACCTCACCCGTCCTGGGGTCATAGACTAGGACATCATTCCCGCACTCGGGGCAGATCATCCCCTCTCTCCAAGGTCTAGGCTTCTTAGCCATATTTCAACCCCCAAACACGCAATTTTTTTATTCCACCATACATCTCTCCGAAGAACCATCATATAAAGCTTTCTATTCCAGCCTCCAAGCCCTTAGCGAGAAGGTATAGGTGGTGATGCTCATAGCTTTAAGGGTGATGCGAGGGGATCTTAGCGGATGTCGGCCTCATACCTTGAGCTTAAGAGGCTGCTCAAAGAGGTCTCAAGCACTATCCGAGGATCGAGGATAATAAATCTCTACCATATGGACGATGGCTCAATAATATTGAAGCTTAGATCCGAGAACTTCTCAGGAGAGCTCAGGATAGTTCCGGGAAGATTCTTTTACCTAGTTGAGGGAAGCTATGAGAAGCCCACCAAGCTTAGTGAGAGGGGTAGGATTCTTAGAAGATTGGTCTCGGGTTCGAGGATACGCGATCTAAGGCTCGTGGAGGGTGAGAGGGTAATGGTTATGGAGCTTGAGAAGGGTGGGAAGACTTTCAAGCTTATCTCCGAGTTCTTGCCAAAGGGCACATTAATAATAGTTGACCAGGATGGTAGGATAATCGAGTCGCTCCACCACCTAAGGATGAGGGATAGGGTGATAGCTCCGGGGGAGATGTATAGGCTTCCACCTCCAAGGCCATCCATAGCGGAGACGAGTTTAGAGGAGATATTCAGAACATTAGATCCGAATAGGAAGATCGTCTCCGAGCTGGCGTCTAAGGCTGGCTTAGGAGGGAGGTATGCTGAGGAGATACTCTATCTGGCTGGGGTCGATAAGGGGGTTAAGGTGAAGGATCTCGACGAGGAGCAGAAGGCGAGAATCATAGAGGCGTTCAAAAAAGTTTTACATCTAATCGAGGCTGGAAGGCCTACGTTGGCCCAGCTCCCAGGCGAGGCTCCCCAACCTCTCCCATATCGGATGGAGATCTTCAAGTCGAGGGGCTATAGCTTTAAAGATGTCGATAACTTGAATCAAGCCTTTCGAGAATCCTATGAACATGAACTCGCTTTGAGGGTTGAAGAGGAGAGGAGGAGAGAGATGGAGGATAAGATCCAGGAGCTTAAGGAGAAGTTGGATGAAAAGAGGTTTATCGCGAATAAACTCATCACGAGGTCGAAGAGGCTGAGAGAACTGGCTCAAAAACTCTTCAAATTACACTCAAGACTGGAAGAAGTTAAGGAGATCGATGGAATTCACGAGGTCGATGAGTTAAAGGTTGAGGTAAGTAGCCGTAGAAGGGAGATGAAGATCAGCGTCGATGAAGAGACCCTAACCCTAAAGACCGATGAGTCCTTGATGAAGCAGATCTCAAACCTATTCAATGATGCGAAGAAGTCTATGGAGGCTGCTGAGAGATTATTGAGGGAGGCCGAGGAGATAGAGTCCAAGATCGATAAATTGAGGAGGCGGGAGACTGAGGAGATCGAGGAAGTTCTCCTAAAGGTTTCTGCGAAGTTAAGGCCGTCTCCGAGGAGATGGTATGAGCGATATAGATGGTTTATCACATCGGAGGGATTCTTGGCCGTGGCTGGTAAAGATGCCTCAAGCAATATATCATTATTGAAAAAACACCTCGAGCCAAGCGACCTCATCTTCCACGCAGAGGTTAGGGGGGCGGCGGCCGTTATCCTGAAGGATGGATTGAGAGCTGGAGAGAGATCTAGGGTTGAAGCGGCTCAATTCGCGGCAACCTACAGTAGAGCTTGGCGTGAGAGGATGTCCCAGATAACTGTATACTATGTCAAAGCAGATCAAATATCGTTTAAACCCCCGCCAGGCCATTATCTGCCGAGGGGAGGGTTCATAGTGAAGGGTGAGAGAAATTACATGACCGTAAGGCTCGAACTCGCCATAGGCTTAACCAAAGATCTCGAATTAATCTATGGCCCAAGCCAAGCATTAGCCGGAAGAGCTGTGAGATTGGTCAAGATTGTGCCGGGTAGGAGAAAGTCCGCGGAGCTTGCTGAGGAAGCGGTGAAGATATTAACCGAGAATATGCGTTTTGATAGGAGGAGCTTAAACCTCTTGAAGGAAAGGATAATGGAGCTAATACCATATGGTTCGGGCGAGTTAGTCAAAGATTAGGGAAAAGGATTTTTTGGGCTAGCAGTTTCCGACGATGAGGCTTTACGTCGACCGAATTTCGCCCAAACTCCAATATTCTTCCATCTTCCCAGAAAGCCTGGCTAATTCTTTTAGAGAGGAGGGTCTTAGGCGAAGTGGATAAAGGTTATATATCTGAAAAAGAGATTTTTACTCGGTGATTCAGAAATATGGCTGAAAGTCGAGTGGGCTCGAAAGGGGAGCTGTTCCCTCCCAAGGAGATTCGGGAGAAACTAGGCTTAAAGCCGCATAGCAAGGTGATCTACAAGATCGAGGATGGCCGTCTCATAGTAGAGCCCGTTCCAAGCCTAGAGGAAGTTCTCTCCGAGCCCCCAGCCGTAGAGATAACCCTAGAAGAATTTCATAGCTTCAGGAAAGAGCTTTCGAAGAGGGCTCAAACATGAAACTGCTACTGGACACAACGTATCTCCTTCCAGCCATAGGCATATCTGTCAAGGATCTCAACGAGAAAGCCGTCCTCAACCTAGCCGATAAAGGTCATGAGCTATTCATAAGTGAGGTCAGCTTATTTGAGCTCTCAGCGAAGGGTGCCAAATATGTTGTTGAGGGAAGATTATCGCCCGAGAGAGTATGTAGAGGCATAAACGCGATAGTATACGATGAGAGGATAAAGATAACGCGAATGCATGAATCGTCAATACTACTGACTGCTTTCAGATTGAGAAAGCTAATAGACGACTTCATAGACTGCATAATACTCTCTTCGGCGATAAACCACGCGGAAGTACTGGTAACAGAAGACGAAGAGCTTCACAAACTCTCAGAAGAGATATCCTCAATAAAACCTGGATTTAAAGTACGCAGGCTAAAAGAGATCCTATGAATATCCTCTCCCTTGTCGGCCCCATGCAACATCTCATCGCTCAGAACCTTAAACGCCTTGACATAGAAGCGAATGTCGTGGGATTCAGGCTCATTCAAGGTGATAATATTTTCCTGAGACTTTGAAGAAATTCGGTCACGATCTCTCGATGAGCAGGGGCTTGAGAAGGCGATTAGAGTTGGAGAGTTCAAGGCTCTTCAAGAGGGTGGATGACCCAAGTTATAGCGAGCTCGAGGAACACGTGGCGGGAGGAGCATTTAGGGCTGATGATTTAGACGGATTCGAATAAGATGAATATTAAGTGGAAGAGGACGGGCAGGGAGCTGACAGAAGAGGCTTTAAAGGAGATGAATAAGCTTAAAAGGTGTCTAGGTAAAGTAATTCACGGTAGTGAGGCGAGTTGAGGGAGCTCACCGATGAGGTCTTGGTTAGGGAGGTTATGTCGAGTCCCGTGATCGAGGCGGAGGAGCATGAGACCGCTGAGGATGCGGCGAAGAAGATGATGAAGTATGGGGTTGGAGCGATAATAGTCACGGGCCAGAGAGGTGAGCCTGTTGGGATAGTCACCAAGACGGATCTAGTGAATAAGGTTATCGCGAAGAACCTCAAGCCAAATGAGGTCAAGCTAAAGGACATCATGAGCACACCTCTCCAGACAATAGATCCCGATGCGAGGATCGAGGACGCCTTGAGGAAGATGAATAAGCTTAAGGTGAATAGGCTCGCTGTGATCTACAAGAATAGATTGGCGGGGCTCGTGAGCATAAAGGACATACTCCGAGTAACCCCAGAGATTCTAGAGATAGTTAGAGAAAATATGAAGATAATGGGGGTGAGCTTCCCGAGGAGCAAGGAGGGATATATTGAGGGATACTGCGATAATTGTGGAGAATGGTCTGACATGCTTCTAAACGTTGAGGGAAGATATCTCTGCGAGGACTGCAGGCTTGAACTATTGAGGGAGAAGAGGAAGGAAAGGGGATGAGGGAGCTGGAGGAGAAGTTCATAGTCGATGCCATGCTCGGAAACATCGTGACCTGGCTCAGAATACTTGGATACGACACAATTTATTGGAGTGGTGATGACGGGGAATTAATCAAGAGGGCTCTAGAGGAGGATAGGATAATCTTAACGATGGATAGGGAGCTTGCATTAAACGCCATCAGAAACGGTCTAGAGACTTTCTACATCTCGAAGAACGATTCGCCCGAGGTTCTCGCAGAGCTGGCCAAGAGATATGGGATAAAGCTGAGATTTGATCGAAATAGGACTAGGTGCCCAGTCTGCAACTCCCCCCTGAAGCTCGTGAACGATAAGCCTAGAGAGGAGTGGATATGCCCAAACTGTGGGAAGAGGTATTGGAGGGGCTCCCATTGGAGGAATATCATGAAGACGATTAAGGATGCCGAAGAGAGGCTCGCAAGCTCAGAGGCGTAGCTTAAGCCGATAGCTATTTATCCCATCTCCCAAAGATTATCGTTGTCAATGGGATCGAAATTTGAGAAGTTCATGGAGCTCTGCAACGCCATCAAGGCATGTAACCGCTGTAAGCTAGGTGTCACAGCCCTCTGCGGCGAAGGAAACCTGGATGCGCGGCTCATGCTGATCGCTCAATCCCCCGGTAGGTTGGAGAATCTACAGCAGCGCATGTTCGTCGGCCCCTCTGGTAAGGTCTTGGATAGACTTTTGGAGAAGGCGGGTGTCGATAGGGGGGAGATATACATGACGAATCTAGTCAAATGTCATCTACCCCATAATAGGAGGCCGAAGCAGAGGGAGATAGAGGCTTGCAGCGATTGGCTGGAGGAGGAGATCGCCTTGATACGGCCGGAGATCCTCGTCCCCCTAGGCTATTTCGCGACCAAATACCTATTTGAGAAGAATGGCCTCAAAATACCCGAGAAGAGAGACTTCCACCTAGTTTATGGTAAGCTCATATGGACTGGCAAGGTGAAGATCTATCCCCTACCTCATCCAGCCTCCCTACTCTACAACCCGCAACTAGAGGAGGAGGTTGCGAGACACTATAGGAAGCTTTCGGTGTTTAAGCGCGAGTGTAAGTGGCGTCGAGTATGCCCGATGATGAGATATTATGAGGAGGGGAAGCTTGATAGGAGGTGGATTGAACTCTTCTGTAAGGGGGATTGGGAGAGCTGTAAGAGATATCAGCTTGAGGAAAGAGGGATATGGCATCCAGATAATATGTTGCCCGATGGAAGCATAGATGAGTCGCTCGATTAAAGGCGGTCATGAACAAGCCATGTAAATAGCGGGAGACGTTGTGATGGAGACTCTTAGAGGCGGTGTGTGAGGCAGGTCTTAGCCCTTAAATAGAATTCTTGCGAGTTTTACTTGAATATAGATGTCCACGCTCACGATAGATGAGGGAGAGTTCTTGGTGAGGCTCGCGCGAAAGAGCATCGAGGAACATCTCTCCGGGAGAAGGGTTGAGTCCCCGACCCCGCCCTCTGAGAGACTGGCCGAGAGGAGGGGAGTCTTCGTAACCCTCTATAGGTATCCATCTAAAGAGCTTAGGGGATGCATAGGATTACCATATCCGACCCACCGCTTAGTCGATGCGGTGATCCACGCCGCCATCTCCTCGGCCACAGCCGATCCACGATTTCCTCCAGTTAGGTTGAAAGAGATGGATGAGATCGTGATAGAGGTGAGCGTCTTGACGAAACCTGAGGAGATAAAGTATGATGATCCGAAAAAGCTTCCCGAGAAGATCGTTATAGGTAGGGATGGTTTGATAATCGAGGCAGGTGGGTTCAGCGGCCTACTCCTACCACAAGTCCCCGTGGAGTATAATTGGACTCCGGAGGAATACCTAATGCATCTATCGCTTAAAGCCGGTCTCCCATCGACCTACTGGCTCACGGGTAGGGCGAGGATCTATAGGTTTACGGCGCAGATATTCGCGGAGAAGACGCCTAGAGGAGAGATAGTTGAAGAAAAGCTTACGCCAAAGAGATAAACCTCGGCTTGAGACCTCGGTGCCGTGGCTTGAAGGCACATATCGGGGTCTGTGGGATAGGTTTCGGCCATGCCTCGAGAAGTGCGTCGATCGCGAGGAAGCTTAAGGAGTTGGGCTGGGAGATCTCATCATCATCCTATGGCGATGGATTGGAGTATCTCAGGAAGATGAACCTCGACGTTAAACCCGTCCCAACAGTTAGATATGGAGTTTTACCCGAGGCCAAGGTTAGCATAAAGCTCACGATCTTCAGGAATTTACTCTTTCCGATAAGGTTCGCCGAGCAGATAGCATATGAGATGAACTATCTTGAGAGCGCAGATATAGCCATATCCGATAGTAGGGGGTCGACCATAATTGCTGGAAAGCTTTTAGGTAAACCCGTTCTCACGATCCTAAATCAGTTCAACATCAGGGTCGTGTATCCGAGGTATAGGAGGCTCATCGAGCTATTGGAGGGCATCGCTCAAGTCGTTGGCTGGATCTGGGCTAGAAGCGATAAGATCCTCATAGCGGACTATCCCCCACCACTAACAATCTCCAAGCAAAATTTGGTCATCCCGGATGGGATCAAGGATAAAGTGGAGTTCATAGGCCCCATAATCGACAAGAGACCTGAAGACCTCCCAAGCCGAGAAGAGATCGAGGCGAAGTATCGATTGAGTGGAGGGAGGCCGAGGATCTTCTTCCACGCCACAGGACCATCCTACGAGCGGAGAAAGCTCATCGAGGAAATTCTGCCAATGCTTGGAGGGTTAGCCGATAGATATGAGATCATAGTATCCTTCGGCGGGACGAATCCGGGGACGAGTATACCGGAGGGGATTAAGGTCTTTGAGTGGGTTGATGAGCCTCTAGAACTCTTCAAGATCTCAGACCTAGTGATCTGTAGAGCTGGTCAAACAACCTTAGCGAAAGCCCTCTCCTACGGCAAGCCCGTTTTAATGATTCCCATCTCAGCACATGGGGAGCAGCTTGGAAACGCTTCATCGGTGGCCGAGGTGGGCGCTGGGCTAATTATTAGACAGGAGGAGCTGACGCCCCGGCTCTTAGAGCGGGCGATAGAGGATCTGCTCTTAAACAAGTCATATAAGATCAACGCAGGGAAATATGCCGAGTTCTCATCGAACTTAAATCCCTTAAGTAGGGTGGTCGAGGCGGTCGAGGAACTTTTAGGCGGAGCTCGCTGATGGAAAAGTTTATTTCCGACTCTAAGCCAGATTTCTATAGGCAGGCAGATGGGTAGTAGTCCTACCTTACATCCCTCTGTAACCCCTGGAATGGTGATAGGGCTCCTGAATATGGTCGCCGGCTATGGAGGAAAGATAGATCTAGCTAGGATCGCCATCGAACTCCAAGAGGATGTAGACGATCTATTGCCGGTAGTCGATGTCGCTGAGGCTCTGGGATTTCTAAGGGTTGAGAACGGCGACGCGATCTTAACCGAGCTTGGGAAGAAGTTCGTTAAATGCGATCCCAGTAGGAAGAAGCTCATGCTCAGGGAGGCCTTGAGAAAGATTGAACCGTTCGCGACGGCGTTTAAGCTCGCGAAGTCTAGAGGGGAGTTCTCCGCCGAGGAGCTCTTCGAGGAGCTAAGCAAGGTTAAGGAGTTTAGGGAGGAGTATAGCGATCCGGAGCAGATTCATAGCATGTTATTGGAGTGGCTGCTATACACGGAGTCGATAAGATATAATGGCGAGGATAAGACGTTCATCAAGAAGCGCTAGCTTAGAAGCGTGTAGATCTTATCGACATAATCATAGAATTCGCTGCTCCTCCTCTGCCTAGGTCTCTCAAGCTTGACCTCAACCACTCCAGCGATCCTCGCCGGTCTATCTGTTAGGACTATTATCCGCTCAGCCATCTCCACGAGTTCCTCGACATCGTGGCTCACCATGACTATCGAGCTCGGAGGCAGGCTCTGGTTCAGCCAGAGGGTCTCTATCTCCCTCCTCAGGGAGATCGCGGTCAGGGGATCTAGGTTGCTGAAGGGCTCGTCCATTAAGAGTAGGTCGGGTTGGGAGACTAGGGCTCTCGCGAGAGCGACTCTCTGCCTCATCCCGCCACTTAGCTCAGCTGGATAGGCCGTCTCGAACCCCGATAATCCAACCATGTCGAGGAAGGCCTTGGCCTTCTCCTCCTTATCCCTCTTCGTGAGCCCCTTCTCATGGATCAAGGCGAGCATCACGTTCTCCAAGACCGTATACCATGGGAAGAGGGCTGGGACTTGAAACATTAGGGAGATTCTCGGCGTAGGCCCCTTCAAGGGCTTACCTCTAAAGATCACCTCACCGCTCTTAGGCTTGAGCAATCCGGCCATAATTCTCATCAAGGTGCTCTTACCGCATCCACTCGGCCCAATTATCCCGACGAACTCGGCGTAGGAGATCGAGAGGTTTAAGCCCTCTAAGACCTTGAGCTCCCCACCTCTCCTCATCTCATAGCTATATGATACATTACGTAGCTCTAGAATGGCCTCTGGAACTCTACGAACCTCCTCATACTCAACGCGAGTCTCCAGACTAGCCGTGGACTCTGTCGAGTCACCTCTTAGAATCTTCTCGCCGATCTCCATCTGATTCTACCTTAAGGTTCTTACATTTAACCCTACATCCTAACCTTCTCCACAACCCTCTCATGGAGTCTCCTCCAGAAGAGCCTGTTCATGAGGACCACGAATCCAGCCATCCAGATAGTCGCCGCGGCCAGTAATGCTTGATCATTCATGCTCACGGCCAAGCTTATCTCCTTACCTATACCCGGGTTCTCCACCTCCCATACATGGCCGTCGAGGCTCAGTCTCTCCGCTATTATCAGCGTGTTCCACCCTCCTCCCATGGCCACCATCAAGCCCATTATGATCGATGGAAGAGATCTTGGGAGATAGAGGTGTTTGACAAGCCCCAGCCCCCTTATCCTCAGAAGCCTACACACATCAACCTCCTCGCTTGGAACGCTCCTCATAGCGCTGTAGATGAAGTAGAAGAGATACCATTGAACACCAAGAACTATTATTAGGATTCCGCCGATCTCCATCGGCAGGTTGAGATCCGAGACGAACCTCATTATGAATGGGACTAGAAGCGATGATGGGAGAGATGCGAATACCTGTAGGAGGGGGATCGCGACCTTCTCCAACCCCCTCACCTCATAGATCAGAATGGATAGGGGCATGGCCCAGGCCATCGCGATCGATATCGCTGCCAAAACCCTTAGGAGGGAGAATCCTATCATCGTGAGAGGCTTGATCACTCCAAGTCTTTGAAAGCCGCTTAGGAGGAGCTTTGAAGATGAGACGTAATCGACCGTTGGGATATAGTATAGGAGGGCCGCCGAGGATATTATCAGAATGATCGTGATCGCGTGGATCTTATATGCGCGAACCCTTTCCACCAAGGATTCCATGATCGAGGAGAGCCTGCCATATCCTGGAATGGATGCCTCCATGAAAGCCGATCTAATGGCCTCTCCAAACGGCCTCGTAACCCTCTCAATCCAAACCCTTGGAACCTCGCCCATATACGCTTCAAACCGATACCTCTCGCTAAGCCTCATCAAGGGGATGAAGATTAAGATGCTCGTGAGGATCACCGCGACTATCACGAAGATCATGCTTATCCAGAACTCAAGGTATCTTCCCGCGAGGATATAGTCTGCGGAGAGGGAGCCTATACCAAATAACTTTACCTCCTTCTCACCAATCGAGATTATCTCACATGCCACGAGAAAGTATAGGCCATTAGACCATGAAGCGGGGAGATTCGCCGCGATCTTCGGAAAGGATGCCGGTAGATAGAGTCCTATAAATCTCTGAATTGACCCGAATCCAAGAGACTTCGACGTATCTAGGAGATCCCTCGGCAGGAGCTTGACACCCTCATAGACTCCGAAGGCGATGTTCCACACTTGGCTGGTGAAGATTAGGAAGATCGCGGCGATCTCAGGCCCTATCAATGGATGTAATCCCATGAACGCGTAGAGGGCGAGTGGGAAGAAGCTCAGGATGGGGATGGATTGGAGGATGTCTAGGGTGGGGATTATTATCTTCTCAGCATGGTCATTGATGGCCGCCAATACTCCCACGATTATCGAGAAGAGTATCGAGAGTCCGAGGGCTATGGTCATCCTAATCCATGAGATTGAGAGGGCTAGGATTATCTGGATCAGCGTGACCGGCGAGATCATTGAGATGAGATAGCTCACATCGCTATTAGGGTTTTAGCCTTTCGAGACAGATCTATGATAAATGCTTCTTTATCCTAGCCTCAAGCAACGGCTTCGGATATGCTCCGACAATCATGTCCACGGGCTTCCCATCCTTGAATATGATGAGGGTTGGGATGCTCATTATCCCGAACCTCGCGGCCAGCCTCCTATTCCGATCAACGTTGAGCTTTAGGAAGACGACCTTCCCAGAATACTCTTTCGCGAGCTCCTCTATTATCGGGGCTATCATCCAGCAAGGCCCACACCACTCAGCCCAAAAATCGACTACCACCAAACCATATCTTCGTATGAGTTCGTCAAAGTTTTCCTCATCGACCTCTATCGGCTTGTCCGGAAAACCCCGAGCCTCTTTCTCCCCAGACCTCCTCATAAGCTCCTTGAGCTTCCTCAACTTTATCCTGTCAAGCTCATCATCCTCGCTCATTCTTGATAGAGTTGGCGAATTCCCTCTAATAAACCAACCCTCGATTCTTCGAGATAAATGCTTTTAGGTAGAGTGGTCTCCATTAAATCCTTGAGGAGGGTTGCCGATCCTAACGGTTAAGAAGGAGAGATTTTGGAGGCTTCTGGGAAAGAGGCTTAATGACGAGGAGCTTGTAAGCCTCCTACACGACTTAGCCCTAGATGTCGAGGAAGTTTCAGAGGAATACTTTAGGGTGGAATACAACCCCAATAGACCGGACTACTCAAGCCCAATAGGATTGGCTAGAGCCGCGAAGGGATTACTCGGATTAGAAGTTGGGGCGCCGCGCTACGAGCTCCAGCCGTCGAAGACCTACATAGATGTCGATCCAAGGCTTAAGGATGTCAGGCCGTATGTGGTCTCGGCGATAGTCCGAGGCATCGAGCTCGACGCAGATCAGCTTGAGGAGGTAATCGCCATGCAAGAAGACCTCCATTGGATTCTTGGCAGGGATAGGAGGAAGGTTGCGATAGGTCTCCACAATCTTGACGCCGTCAAGCCTCCATTCCACTATATCGCGGCGAGGGGGGATGAGGTGAAGTTCACCCCGCTTGGATACTGGAGGGAGATGACATTGGAGGAGATACTTGAGAGGCATGAGAAGGGGATCCAATACGCACACATAATCAAGGGTAAGCCATATTATCCATTGATAGTCGATTCGAGATATGAGGTGCTCTCATTCCCCCCGATAATAAACTCAACCCTCACCGAGCTCAGCGAGGAGACGAAAAACCTCTTCATCGAGATCACCGGAACCGACTTAGACTCGATGAATAAGACTCTCAACATATTGACGACCGCCTTCTCCGATATGGGTGGGAGGGTTGAGCGCGTCGAGGTGAGATATGATGGTGAGAGGGTGGAGACCCCAAACTATGATGTCAGGGCTTGGAGGATTCGACCAGACTATGTGAACGAGGTCTTGGGATTAAATCTCAAACCCAACGAGATCGTGAAAGCCTTGAAGGCCATGAGGCATGACGTTGAAGTCATGGATGAAGTCTTGGTAGTCCACCCGCCGCCATATAGGGCCGACATAATGCATCCGATAGACTTGGTCGAGGATGTGGCGATGGGGTTGAGATATAGCTCGCTTAAGCCGAAGCAGCCCGAAACCCTAACCTATGGAAGACTTCACGTGGACACGGTTCTCGAAGAGGTCGTTAGGGAGGTGATGATAGGTATGGGATACACGGAGGTCATGAACTTCACTCTAACGAATGAGGAGGAGGAATATGGGAGGATGGGGGTTGAGCCTCACCCGCATGTAAAGATCTTAAACCCCGTCTCGGCGGAATACACGATTCTTAGGACTTGGATTCTCCCAAGTCTCATGAAGAACCTCTCATATAATCGCGGAAGCCTCTACCCTCAGAGGATATTCGAGGTGGGAGATGTAATCTATCCAGCTGAAGATGTTCCGGAGAAGGCTGTGAGGAGGCTTAGACTCGGAGCCGTCTCATCCCATAAAGACTCCTCCTACACTGAGATCAAATCCGTCTTAGAGGAGCTCTTAAGAAATCTGATGATAGAAGGCTACGAGCTCGAACCATATGATCTGATGCCCTTCATAGAGGGTAGGGCCGCGGAGATCTTCTGGAGGGGGAGGAGCCTAGGGTTTATGGGAGAGCTTCATCCAGAGATCCTCACCAAATGGGGCCTCACCATGCCAACGGCAGCCCTGGAAATAGATCTGACAACGATTCAGGAGGTTAGATTTAAGCAGGAAAACTAAAAATATGCGGAGAATGATTATTGGATTGCCCCACCACTTCCTTAAGCTCCTCGGAGGGAGGCGTGGCCTCACTTTGATGAGGGGTCGTCGGTGGTGGGGCATAATGTTTACGATGAGAAGATCATCTCCTCTGTAGCTCTGCGAGCCTCTCAGGCAAGAATTCCTTGACTATGAAGTCCAGCCCATATCTGCTGAATGCCTCGAGCTCCGCCTTCCTCTTAATCTTCCAAAATTCTTTGATCTCCCTCCTCCAAGGATCTCTCTGATATCTTGGATCGACTTCAAGCTCCTTAATCCTCTTTAGGTCTCGGTCGGTTAGCTTCATCGAGGGAAGCCTATACCTTCTGATATCGCTCGGCCAAACCCCAGCCCAAACCGCATCTGGGACATTTATCCCCTTGATATGTGCGCTTAAGGCCGATCCATGTATTAGGACGCTCGCGATATGAACTCCATATGGGTCGGCGTCAGTGAAGACGTAGATCGGGAGACCGAGCTCGTCGTGAAGCCTCCTAATAAGCTTCCTACAATTCCTCGGAGACTGGCCAGCGGTGTGGATCAATATCGCCTTATACTTCTTATCCGCGCCCTCCTCGACGAACCTGCTGAAGACCGCGCCCTTCTCTATCACGAAGACGAGCTCCGCATTGCATCTGACGAATTCAGCCGTCGTCAGCGCTGGGCCTATGGCGAATCCATCTGGATGGGCTGAGAGGTCGACTCGCTTACCCCTGAACCCCGGAACCGTATACTCTATCGTTAGGTCTCCGTAGATCGACGCCCTCTCCTCTGGGAAGATGTGGAAGTCCTCTCTCGGATGATCTAGGAGGCATTCAAGCTGCATTATCATCTCATCGCTCTCGTTCTGGTCTTCGAAGTCTATTCCCTCACCTATGGCCACATAATAGGTGTCTCTGAGGGTTGAGGTCTTCCCAGTCTTCAGGAGCTGCTTCGCGAAGGTCGCTATCCAGAGTAGTTGGGCGAATGGCCTGAGATGTCTGATATTTTTGGCCGTCCTCTCAATCTTTCTACTCCCCAAGACATATTGTCTAAGATCCTCATCATAGATTATGTTTCTGGTGGTTCTCGCGGGAATTCTCAGCTCAGGAAATCTACCCTCCTCTATATCGGATACAACTCTCTCTCCAAGCCTCTTAAGCTTTATGAGCACGCCCCGCTTAACCCTATCAGCCTTGTAGATCTGCCTACTCATCCCCATCCAACTCGAAGACCCAACCTATTAAACCTAAGTTAACATATCTTTCTACGCGATGGCGCAGCTCGCCCATCCACAGTCGAGGCAGCGGACGCATCCCTCTTGATAGACTAGATTCATGCTATTACACACTGGGCATTTCTCGATCTTGAGCGTTGGATGCTTAGGCTTGGACTCCTTCTCAGTCGCCGTCGACGCGGTCTCTAACTCCTCCCCCGAATACATCACCTCCATGACCCTCTTCCTACCCTCCTCCTTAACCTCTCCGACGCTCGTTGCGGGAGGCTCTATCCCCAAGCTCTCCATGATCTTCAGGGTGTTGTTCGGGGTTAAGGTTATGTATCTATTGAGTCTCTGCGATGGGGTTACCAAGACCTGAACCGATCTAGAGGTATCTCTATAGATCGTCAGCCCCTTCAACCCAAGCTTGTAGGCGAATAGATATGCCTTCAAGACATCCTCAACCGTAACCCATGCGGGCATGTTTATCGTCTTGCTCACCGATGCATCGATCCACTTCTGGAACTCGTGTTGGGCTCTGATGTGATCCCACCATGGAATATCATACGCTACTAGGAACACTCTTCTAAGATCCTCTGGAATCTCCTCCAATCCCTGAATCGATCCGCCGTTCTCGGCTATCTTCTTCAGTATCGCATCATTCAACAATCCCCTCTCCTTCATCTGCCTCTCAAACTCCCTATCAACATAGTAGAATGTCCCAACCGTCACCCTCTTCTCATAGACTAGGGCGAACTGGGGCTCAAGCCCAGAGGAGACGTCGACGAGCATCGAAATACTTCCCGTCGGCGCAACCGTGGTCACGTGGCTATTCCTAATCCCATGCTTCTTAATCTTCTCCACCAAGCCCCTCCAGTCTAGAGTCCACCACTCCGGATGATAAAATCCCTCGATCGGCATCCTCCCAGCCGGGTAATCTGACTCCCAGTAGGCTGGGAACGGCCCTCTCTCCTCGGCGAGCTCGACGCTCCTCAAGTATGCGTGATATGCTAGGAATTCGGCGAGCCTGCTCATGAACTCAAACCCCTCTTCACTGTTATATGGTATCCCGAGGGCGAATAATGCGTCCGCAACCCCCATCACTCCGAGCCCGATCCTCCTAGTCCTCTTAGTCTTATACTCAATCATCTCCAATGGATACTTGTTAACGTCTATGACGTTGTCAAGGAAACTGACAGCGACCTTGATGGCCTCGGCGAACTCATCCCAGTCGAAGAAAGCCCTTCCATCGTCGTCAAACTTTATGAACGCATAGACGTTTAGGCTTCCGAGATTGCAGGACTCGAATGGATATAGGGGTTGTTCGCCGCATGGGTTCGTCGACCTAATCTTCCCATACTTCCTCTCAAAGACGTTATGCTTGTTTATGTTGTCGAGGAATAGGACTCCGGGCTCGGCGGATCTCCAAGCCGCCTCGGCTATGCTTCTAAACAGCCTGACCGGGTCCACGGTTTTCCAGACCTTTCCATCCCTTGGATTTATCAATGGATATGGCTTCTTCTCCTGATAGTGTTTCCAGAAGTCTGGTGAGATTAGGACGGATATGTTGAAGTTCTCTAGGAAGCCCTCCTTCTCCTTCGAGTGGATGAAGGTCTCTATGTCTGGATGCCATATCTCGAGTATGCCCATGTTCGCTCCACGCCTCTTCCCACCCTGCTTAACCACATCGGTGACCGTGTCTATGATCCTCATGAATGAGACGGGGCCTGAGGCAACCCCAAAGGTCGAGAATACCAAGTCTCCCTCAGGTCTGAGCTTTGAGTAGTTTATCCCAACCCCTCCACCAGACTTGAAGATTAACGCGGCATCCCTCGCGGCCTCCATAATGGACTCTATATTGTCGTCTATGTCCAATACGAAGCAGGCCGATAGCTGTCCAAGCCTCGCACCGGCGTTGAAGAGGGTTGGGCTGTTCGGCATGAACTTCTTCTCGACCATGAGCTCATAGTATCTCCGATAATTCTCATAATATCTCTCGAACCTTCCCTCCATCAACATCTTCAGGAAGATGCTCCAAGGAAGCTTCATGGCGTGTTGGTGGTTCAGTTCATCGTATAGGCTCTTCATCCTTTCAAGATGCCACCTATTCCAAGTTACCTCGAATCCACCGTTAGGCTTCCTCCCAAGCCCCATCTTCCCCTCATAGGCGACTGGATCGAAGTCCTCGTCAGGATGCTTTGGTTGACCGAACTCCTTATCGAAGATCTCTGGATCGTGGAGTATGTCTGGGATGACTATTAGGGCCGCAACCCTCTGGAACATCTGCTTAGGCCCTTCCCTGAGCCTCCCCTTCTCATCCTTCATCAGATATCTTGCGGCCATTAAGCGGAGGGCGTTTAGGCTGAATGCCTTATCGACTTCATCGACATAATCCTTCTCCAGGATCTTCTTTTTCTCCTCCCTTATCCTCTCCCTCTCCTTCCTATAGATTATGTATGCCTTCGCGACCTCGTAGAGGTCGAATTTGACGAGGCTCAGCTCGACTATGTCTTGGATCTCCTCGACATGCGGTATCCTCTCCCTACCATACTTCTCGGCTATCAGCTTCAGGACATGTTTCACGACCTTCTGCAAGGTTTTCTCATCATATTGGTTGACGTGGACCATCGCCTTCCTTATGGCCTCTCTTATCCTCCTAGGGTCGAAGTCTACTACTCTCCCATCTCGCTTGATGACCTTCTTGACCGGGAGCTCCTCGAATTTATTAGACTTTTCCTCCAATCCGCTAAACTCCCCAAACTAGAAGTTTATTCACCCCAGATTATAAGGTTTCCAGACCTGGCTGAAAATCGCTTAGCGATTAATGGTGATAGAATCGGGGGGATGAGTCCCTAATGATCGGCTAATGAGATTCGAGAAAATTGAAGTTGATGATCGAGATTTCACAAGCATCGCTCTCAGCCCCTCATAGTCGTCGGCAATCCCGATATGGCCAAAGAACCGCATCCAAGATCCATCTATCTTATATGAGGACACTAGATTTTTAGTTTGGCCACGATTCCATCTTAAAGTCGGGTTCTCTTGTCGATCTTTATACGCTCTAGAATCCTATCCAACCTTCTACAGAGATTATCGAAGGCTTCTGAGAGATACCAGCCTTTAGCTGCCACGGAGAGGCGTTTGGTCGGTGAATAGATCCTCGCCGTGACTTGATATAGCGTCCTTCCGCCTCTCCTCCTTCTCCTCTTCACATCTATTATTACTTCCAGAACTTCCCCTGACCATTTCTCAAAGACTCTCAAAACCTTATTTTGAGAGGTTTTGATCTCTTGAAAGTCTCCAAGCTCCGGTAAGCCTAGGATGTAGATGGGGAGTTCCTCCTCCATTCTAAATCCGAGAATCAACGGTATTATCTCCCTCGATGTAATTATTCCTAGAGGTCTCGCGTTCTCCTCAACGACGCATAGATCTCTTCCATAGTCTTTAAATCCCTTCACAACTTCGAGAAGTGGGTCTCGCCTCTCAGCGATTAGGGGTCTTCTATCCATTAAGCCCTTGACCGGTATGTCGAGGAGCCTTCTCCTCTCTCCAACTCTCCCACCTCTCGTAACCCTCTCCCTGGGCTGGACGAAGTTGAATACTATGCTCTCCGCGGCGATCACCCCCTTCAACGATCCCCTCTTATCCAGAACGATGAGATGATCGACCCTGTATCTTCTCATGAGGTTGCGGGCCGTAGAGATCTTATCGTTGATGTCGATGGAGACATCCACCTCCCTCATCACATCTTCACATAGGATCTTACCAAAGACCTCGGATTCGGGTAAAGCGTTCATGACCTCAACCTCAGAGACGATGCCCAAAACATCTTCTCCCGAGAGCACTGGAACTGCTCTTATCTTATTCGAGATCATCAACTCGACGGCGTCTAAGACCGTTGCCTCGGTGGATAGTGATGGAACGCTCCTCGCCACATCTCTAATGAGCGTGCGCTCTGGATGTGAGACTCCGAGCAGATCTCTTAAGGCCACTAAACCTATTCTCCCTTCATAGGCTACTAAAGCTTCTCGTGAGCCGGTCTCATAAAGTCCTCCTATGAGCTTTGAGACCGTGTCCATGGATGAGTATACTAGGGGTGATTTTCTCATGATCTTCGAGACTTGTTGAAACGCTATCTCCTTCATGAGTAAAGGTATCGCCCACCGTATTTAAGCCAATCACCCTGAGAGATCGAGTTGATCATGGATAGGGACATCTTTAATTCTAGGTTTTCAGCAATCTGGATGCTGGAGATGGACTTAGAGAGGAGGTTGGAGCTTATCCTAAGACCGCCGACCGAGGAGGTCATAACCGTCGAGGAGCTCAAAAGCTTACTTGAGGTCGAAGAGCATCCAGTAGCTTATGATGGATTTGAGCCGAGCGGCCTCGCACACCTCCCCTTCGGGGTCTTGAGGGCGATAAAGCTTGAAGATATGCTTGAGGCTGGATGTAGGTTTAAGCTACTCTTGGCGGATTGGCATGCGATGATCAATAAGAAGATGGGCGGAGACCTAGAGAAGATTAGGAGGGTTGGAGAGTATTTTGTGGAGGTTTGGAAGGCGGCTGGAATAGATTTGAGTAAGGTTGAGATAATTTGGGCCAGCGACCTGGCATCAGACAGCGAGTATTGGAGGATCGTTGTGTCGGTCGCGAAGAACGTAACCTTGAGGAGGATTTTGAGGGCCTTACCGATAATGGGTAGGAGGGTTGGAGAGCTTCAAGAGGCCGCTCAGATATTCTATCCAGCGATGCAGGTCGCTGACATATTCTACATGGGTGTAGACATCTGTCAGCTAGGCTTAGATCAACGTAGAGCGAATATCTTGGCGAGGGAGATCGCCCCAAAGCTCGGATTCAAGAAGCCCGTCGCCGTTCATCACCACATGCTCATGGGATTGCAGGGGCCTGCGAAGCTAGGCGGGTTCGAGGAGGATAAGGCGCTCGATATGGAGATAGCCTCTAAGATGAGTAAGAGCCTCCCCGAGACGAGCATCTTCGTCCACGACGATCCAGAGACCATTAAGGAGAAGATTAGGAGGGCTTATTGCCCTCCTAGAACCGTTGAAGGGAACCCAATCCTAGATTATGCCAAGCATCTAATCTTCAGGAAGTTTAAGAGCCTATATGTCGAGAGGCCTGAGAGATATGGAGGAGATGTCGAGTATTATTCATATGAGGAGCTTGAAAGGGACTACGTTGAGGGAAGGCTTCATCCAGCCGATCTAAAGAACGCGGTCGCCGAGAAGATCGATGAGCTGATAAAGCCCATCAGAGAGCACTTTGAGAGAGATCCGAGGGCTAGGAAGCTCTACGAGTTTGTCAAGGGGCAGGAGGTAACCAGATAGTTTTGGAAGAGGTTTCCGAAATAATTTAAAGTCGGCGGACCTAAATCTCCTCGAAGTGAGGCTCATAGAGGGCTGGCCAGCGATCCTAGTCGAGAAGCCCGTTAAGACTATCCTAATATCAGATCTACATTTCGGCTTTGAGGCTGAGCTGGCGGATAGAGGTGTTAGGGTTCCAAGCCAAGCTTGGAGGCTTAGAGATCTCTTGATCGAGTTGGTTAGGGAGGTTGACGCGGAGAGGCTGATCTTTCTCGGAGACCTTAAGCATAGAATCCCACTATCATCTTGGATTGAGTGGAGGGAGATGCCGAAGGTGCTCGAAGACTTGAGGAGATTCGTTGACCTAATCCTAGTTCCGGGGAATCATGATGGGGGGATAGCCTCGATGCTCGGAGACCTTGTAACCTATGCATCATCGAGGGGCATATTGATCGAGGCCGAGCAGAAGATCTTCCTACTTCATGGACATACTTGGCCGAGTAAAGATGTCTTGAAGGCGGATCTGGTGGTGATGGGCCACCTCCATCCGATGGTCAGCCTTAGAACGGATGTGGGCGGGGTTCTCAAGAAGAGGGTTTGGCTCATCCTTGAGGGAGATAGGAGGGTCTTGGCCGAGAAGCTTGGGACGAGGTCTGGAAAGAGGAAGAAGCTCAAGCTCATAGTCATGCCCGCCTTCAACCCAATCCTAACTGGGATCTCCGTGAACTCGATCACGCCGAGAGACAGGCTTTGGCCTCTAATGAGGGGCGGTGGATTCGAGCTTAGACAGGCTGAGCTCATCACCTTGAATGGTGAGAGGCTTGGTAGGGTTGGGGAGCTTGAACATCAATTATGGGATATGGAAACCTAGAAATATCCATCCACGGAGTCAAGTATGGGCTTGAGCAAGGATTATGAGAAGCTGATGGAAGAGGCTGAGGAAGCGGTCTCAGAGGGACGAGTTAAGCTCTACATCTTCAAGCCGAGCGGTAGGAAGAGGTGGATAGTCGTTGGAAGACATCAAGACTACCTCATCCTACCCGAAGCGGGATACTGTTCATGTAGCGATTTCTTCTTCAGGGTTATGAGCGGCGAGAAACCCACCTGCTATCATCTAATCGCCGTGAGGCTTGCGAGGGAGAGTGGAAAATATGAGGTGATCGAGGAGAGTGATGAATGGCATGATACTTTGATGAATGAGTGGCTCAGGAGAGGACATAGAGTGGAGAAGGACTCTGAAGCCTCGGGAGAAAGTTCTAAACCTCCATCTACCCCCAGCAAGGATTAGCTCCATTCATGATCGAGTTTCTATTCTAGGCTATGGATATACATGGGTTCCGGCGTCGCCCTCAACAGCATCCAATAGCTGGCTAAGCTCCGCTATTATCGCCTCCTTCCCCCCACTCTCGATGAATCTTATGACCGCCTCAACCTTAGGCTTCATGCTTCCAGCCGGGAAGTGCCCCTCCCTCAAATACCTCTTCAACTCATCAACCTTTACCCTGGTTAACTTCCTCTGATTAGGCTTTCCAAAGTTTATGTAGACGCCATCTATGTCGGTTAGGATCACGAATTTGTCGGCTCTGAGGAATGTGGCGAGCCTCTCGCCCGCTAGATCCTTGTCTATGACGGCTTCAACTCCCCTCATCTCACCATCCTCTTCCACAACAGGTATTCCTCCACCCCCACTCGCTATGACTATCACGCCGTTTTCTGCGAGGATCTTGATCGCATTACATTCAGCGATGTATCTTGGATCTGGCGATGGGACGACCCTCCTCCAACCTCCCCTCGCCTTATCCTCCCTAAAAACATATTCTGGATGAATCTTCTTCAGCTCCTCCATCTGCTCACGGGTATAGAATGGGCCTACAGGCTTCGTCGGATTCTGGAAGGCTGGATCATTCTTATCAACAACGACTCTCGTCACGATGGTCACGACATCCCGATCTATCCCCCTTCGGCGAAGCTCATCCCTTAGCGCCTGCTGGATCATGTACCCGATGAATCCCTGGGTCTCAGCCCCGCAGACATCCATTGGAAACGCTGGGACCTGATAGAGTCTCTCACCGGCGTCATGTCTAAGTAGGGTTGCTCCAACTTGCGGGCCATTCCCATGGGTTATCGTCAATCTGTAGCCCCTTTGAGTTAGATCCGCCAAAAATTTGGCGGTCACCTTAACATTCTGATACTGCTCTTCAAATGTCCCCTTTTGACCTCTCCTAAGGAGAGCGTTCCCACCCAAGGCCACGACAATGAGTTCTCTCTTCATAATATCACGCGATCCCTCCATATAAAAAATAAAAAATGTTTAGGTGGTATTTCTAGGAGCGCCGCTACTCTGCTCGAGGCGTATTCCACCCCCTTAATGAATATAGGTAGGCAGAAGATGGTCGCCCTCAGGGCCGCATCAAGCACATCTCCACCAGCCCGTGTGTAGGATTAGAATGTTCCCTCACGAACCTCAACCCTGTCCTCGATCATCGTTTTACCGTGAATCTTTAATTGCTGTTTATGGATAGGCATCCTCCTCGACTCCCCAGCGGCCAAGGCCATCCTTGAGTAAATCTGCAATCCACATCGATCATCGAAGAACTGTATTAAGATTTTCCCAAGAGAACCTTTTATGAGTCTAGGTCGTATTATGATCGATGTATGCAACCTTGATAGACGAGCTAATCAAGATCGTTAGGGATGGGATACCCGAGCTAAACAAGATACGGGTCGAGGAAGTCTGTATAGGCTTAGGATATACAGGAGTCCTGTTGGAGACAGGTCATCTAGGGATCGCCGCAACTCTCCTAGGGGAGATGAGTATAGATTGCTGCGAGGTCTTGGAGAGGGCTGGGGAGCTAGCTGGAAGCTCGGCTGAGGAGCTTATGATGCTGGCGAGGTCTTGGGATCTGGGCGAGAGCGCTGTCGGAGTCGCAACCCTAAACGCTCTATCCCAGATGATCCTCGAAAAGCGTAGAGGCGAGTATGCCATCTCCTCTAAAGACTTCATCGATGAACTCGATGTTAGGAGGGATGATGTGGTCGGGATGGTTGGATACTTCGAGCCATTCATACCGAGATTGAAGGAGATCTGTAAGAAGCTATATGTCTTCGAGAGGGGGATGAGGAGACCTGAAACGCTCCCGGATACGGCCGCCGAACACATACTCCCAGAGGTCGATGTAGCGATCCTAACAGGCTCAGCGATAGTGAATAAATCTCTAGAACATCTATTGGAGCTCGCGAGGAATGCTAGAGAGGTCGGGGTGGTTGGGCCGAGCGCGAGCTTCATCCCAGACCCACTATTTGAGAGAGGGGCCACGGTGGTGGGCGGCATGGAGGTGATCGATCCAAGAGGGGTTATGAGGGTGATTAAGGAGGGCGGTGGAACGAGGAGGTTCAAGCCTTACGTAAAATTCGTGAACTTCAGGAGGCGGCGGACGTGATCAAGCTCAGCGAGATCTTGGTCGTGGTTAAGGGCGGCGGAGAGCTGGGAAGCGGCGTAAGCTCATAGACTGTTTAGATCTGGGTTCAAGAGAGCTGTATTTTGGAGAAGGTAGGCTGACCGTCGAGAGGAGGATGGTGTCCTACACCTCAGCGATATTCCTCGGTAAGTCTCCACTCAAGATCAATATGCGATCTCTCGAGCTTAGCCAATCTTATTCAAAGCCTTGGAGAGATCTCGATCGACCGCTATCTCCTCGGCCATCGAGAACCGCTCCCTATTCGCGGCCTCAGAAGATACGTCTACCACCTTTATCTCGAATCCTAGTAGGTCCGAAAAATCTCGCGGCTGCATGGCCCACTTCACCGGGCTCCAACTTCTCAAAGAGTTCAAAGGTCATCCATTGAAAACACCCTAACACCCATCCAAAACCTCTCATAAAATGATGATGTCGATACGCGGGCCCCAAACGCGCCTCGAAGCCTACTCGACCAGGAATTGGCGGTAGGAGGTGATCCGGCCGCACGTTCCCGTACGGCCACCTTGTTACGACTTCTCCCCCCTTGCCGGGCCTGGGTTCGATGGTGCCAACTCGACACCACCTCGCCCAGACTC
>JAGGTD010000056.1 GCA_021163925.1 Nitrososphaerota archaeon | reverse complement strand
ATAAGAGCAACATCTACAATTCTCATATCTCCCCTCAGGCATGACGAAGGAGTCCCTAAGCTTATAGTGTCTGCGAATAAGATCTGGTATGAAACCTATATCTGGCTCAATGACGGGCGAGAATCCATCTCCGCTACTTAGAAACTGTTAGGCCGTCAGCTCTTCCAAGGTTTTTCCCTTAGTCTCAATTCCAAGTAAGAGGACTGCGGCCGCTGCGATCCAATGTAGGATGGCGAACTTGAGGAAGGTTGCTGGAAGCCCCCAAAGCATTAAGACTGCTCCCGTGATGGGCCCTTGAAGTATTCCTCCAACCCTCCCACATGATGCCGCGCTCCCAGATCCAGTTGCCCTTATCTCGGTTGGATATAGTTCAGGGGTGTAGGTGTATAGTGCGGCCCATGCTCCGAGGTTGAAGAAGCTTATGATCGATGATGTTAGAAGGATTGAGGTGAAGTCGTGTGCTAAGGAGAATCCTAGGCATCCGAGGCCCGATAAGGTCAAGAATATCAAGAGAACCCTCTTCCTCCCAACCCTATCTAGGAGCATGGTCGCAGCCAAGTATCCAGGCACTTGGATCGATGTCACCACGAAGTAGTAGAGTAGTGGGTTTGGTATGAGGCCGGATGCCGTGAAGAACTTCTTCAGCCAGATGAATATCCCATGATAGGTGTAGACTAGGACGAACCAGAGGGTCCAGAGGAGGATGGTCCTACCCCTATAATCTCTTGAGAAGAGGTCTGAGAGCTTGGCCTTCTCCTCCTCTTCCTCTCCGCCTTCGACCCCACCGACCTCCTCGACCCCAAACAACCTTAGAATCTTCATCGCCTCGACACGCCTCCCCCTCCTCTCCAAGTATCTTATGGACTCGGGTGTTGAGAGGAGCGCTGGAACCACTATGAGTGGGATCAAACCCGTGTAGAATAGGGCTCTCCAACCAAAGCTTGGGATTATGCCGAGGCTTAGGCCTGAGGCTATCAATGCTCCGAAAACCCATGAGGTCTCGACCAATCCGAGGAATCTACCCCTATATCTCGCAGGCGTGAACTCCGCTACATAGACCCCTGGAAGTGGTAGTAGTCCTCCAGCTCCATAGCCTGCTATAAGCCTGATGATGAAGGCGGTGTTGAAGTCTCTCGCTTGAGAGAATAGGGCGGTGAATATGGCGTGGATAAGCGTCGTTATGATCATCATCTTTCTCCTCCCAACCCTATCCGAGAGATATCCGCATGTGAACGCTCCAAGGAACATCCCGATATAGAATGAGGTTATCAGCAAGCCCGTATAGAATGGGTCTAGTCTAAGCTCCTTGCTTATCAGGTCTAGCGCTGGCGCTATCAAGACCGTGTTCATCGCGGCGAATAGGTATGCGAGCATCCCGACTAGTAGGAGCTTGAAGTGTAGGGCGGATAGAGGAACCTTCTCCAGATATCGCGCTAAGCTCATCGAACCCGTTTAGAGGGTGGGGAAAGATGCTTAAGAACCTGACGACCCCTCTTCAGATAAGCCGGCATCAAGCTTAAAATCTAGGATAATCTCCGATAAGATTGGTGGGGCCGTGGTCTAGCTTGGCTATGATTCCAGCCTGGGGAGCATCCAGATGCCCGGACCGCTGGAGGTCCTGGGTTCGAATCCCAGCGGTCCGGGGTTGGAACCCAGCGGCCCCACCACCCCCAGAACAGCTATGCCACGTATCCGAGGACTAGGAGTATTATGCTTATCGCGAATGCCGTGGCCCATTTCGCCGGACTCCATGCAATTATCTTCCTCCCATCCAAGGCCCCGAATGGTAGGAGGTTGAAGAAGGCTATGAACGCGTTCAGAGACGCTAAGACCCCTAAGACGTAGTGGAGCCACCCAATCCAGATGATCTTCAAGAAGATGTGGGAGCCGATGTAGAAGACCGCTGAGAGGATTATGTTTGAGAGGGGGCCTGCGAGGGCTATCGAGCCTATGACCGAGATTGGGGCGAGGCCTGAGATCACGACTGCCCCGGGGGCGATTATCTTGAATGGTATGTAGGGTATGGAGGTTATGATCGTTAAGACAGATCCCATCGGATCGAGCCTGAATCCAGCCGACAGCCCATGGCTTCTAGCCGAGTATCGATGTGCGAGCTCGTGGATCAGGAAGGAGGCCAAGAATCCTAGGATGAAGCTCAATAGAACATACCATCTCAAGTGTAGGTTGAAGTTTATGAGGGAGAGGCCTGCGAGCATAACGATCAAGGCTCCAGCCGTTAGGTGTAGGATCTCCGTCCTCGCCACCCTCTTCTTGGCCAAGATCCTCTGCTCCTCCTCCAATCTAATCATCCTCCTCCTCTCCTTCCACTCCTTCTCATAGGGTGAGGCCGCGGCATAGAGTCCTGGGCAATTATGTTTCTCTGGAAGCCTATGTTCTGCGCAGAAGTATCCTCCACAATATGGGCATTTAAACGGCATTAAGACCTCTTTCCCACAGACCTCACACTTAGTCAAGCCGAGCCCTCCAAGATCCTCTATCTAAGCCTTAAAGTTTAGTCTTCTGGGCAAGATTTAAGCATATGGAAGGGTTAAATGGAGCGGGGATGATCTATGCATTATGAGCGGAATCTTTAGAGATTGGGATATCGAGAGGCTCGTGGATAGAATTACTAGAGAGGTCTCAGAGGAGGTCTCAAAGCTCGTCGAGTCGGCTGCGTCGCCAATAAGGCTTGCAACCTACATAACCCCAAGCGGATATAGGAGGCCTGTAAGCGAGACCTATGTCGATGGAGATGAGGTTGTGGTCGTGATCGAGCTCCCGGCCGCGTCTAAGGATTCCATAGATCTTAGGGTTAGGGAGGGGGAGGTAGAAGTCGAGGCAGGGTTCTCCGAGGAGCTTAAGAAGGCAGCTCCAAAGTACTCCCTATTCAAGAGCAGAGGCTATAGGGCGGTGATCTCGCTTCCAAAGGATGTTGATGCGGAGAAGGCTAAGGCCACCTTCAGGGATGGAGTCCTAGTAGTGAGGATACCTGTTCAGAAGCCCAAGGGAGTTGCGGTTAAAGTAGAGTAGTATGGCTGAGACCAAGTTCAGGGAACTAGCAGAGGTCTGCGAGAAGCTCACAATCTTAAGCGGTAGAAAGGACAAGGTCTCACAAGTCGCCAGATTCCTAAAGAGACTCGACTCTAGGGAAGCTCCAGCGGCCGCGCTCCTCCTAATAGGTAGGGCTTTGCCCGAGGGTAGTGAGAGGAAGCTCGAAGTGAACTTCGCGACCATAATGGATCTACTCGAAGAATCCAGCCAAACCCTATTGGGCAGCGAGGAACCTCCGACGATACTCGAGGTCTCCTCAACCCTTAAGAGGATAGCCGAGATAAGTGGGCCGAGTTCGAGGAGCAGGAAGACCGCCTTGCTCAGATCTCTAGTCGTGAGGATGAGCGAGCTTGAGCGAAAATGGCTATTCAAGCAGATAATCGGGGAGATGCAACACGGGGTTAATGAGGGCGTCTTATTGGAGGCTTTAGCAGAACTCACGGGAGCTGATCTAAGATCTGTTCAGAGAGCCTACATGCTTCTAGGCAGGCTCGACGAATTGGTTAGGGTTGCCAAGGAGGGTGGGAGGGAGGCGATCGAGAAGGTTAGGCTCAAGATCTTCAACCCATTGAGACCCATGCTCGCCGAGATCTGCGATGATGTCGATGAGCTCTTGAAGTCTATCGGCAAGCCGATGGCCTTCGAATACAAGTTTGATGGAGCGAGGGTTCAGATACACATGAGGGATGGGTTGGTCAAGATCTATTCGAGGAGGTTGAATGAGGTGACCGAGAGCATCCCAGACGTGGTTAAGCAGGTGAGAGACGGGGTTAAGGATGTTAGGGAGATCGTCTTGGATGGTGAGGTTATAGCGGTCGATAGGGATGGAAGACCTCTACCATTCCAAGAACTCTTGCGGAGGTTTAGGAGGGTTAGGGGAGTTTATGAAAAGGTTGAGGAGATCCCTCTAAAGCTCCAAGTCTTCGACATCCTATACCTAGATGGAGTCGAGCTATTGGATAAGCCGTATGAGGAGAGGTGGAAGATCCTAAGCGAGAAGGTCGATTCAAGGCTACTGGCTCCGAGGATAATAACATCGGATCCAAAGGTGGTTAAGGACTTCCTCGAGAAGGCTATCGAGGAAGGCCATGAGGGTTTGATGGCGAAGAGGTTGGACTCCCAATATAGGCCTGGGAGGAGGGAGAAGCTTTGGCTCAAGATAAAGCCTGCTGAGAACCTAGACCTAGTCATAGTCGCCGCCGACTGGGGCTATGGGAGGAGGACTGGATGGCTGAGCAACTATCATCTCGCAGCCTATAATCCTAGAACCGATGGTTTCGAGGTTGTCGGTAAGACGTTTAAGGGGTTAACCGACGAGGAGTTTGAGCTTATGACCAAGAGACTTCTCCAGCTCAAGCTTAGCGACGACGGATACACGGTTAAGGTTAAGCCTGAGATAGTGGTCGAGGTCGCCTATAACGAGATTCAGAGAAGCCCAAAGTATCGATCAGGCTATGCTCTAAGGTTCGCTAGGATAACTAGGATTAGATCGGATAAGAGTCCTAGAGAGGCCGACACGATCGACAAGATCCGAGAACTATACCTTAAACAGTTTAGGAGGAAGGGGTCTCTAACCGAAGACCTCTTATCAGGTCGCCGTTGAGCTTTAGGAATATTTTGGTTGGATCGAGCTCACCTGGTAAACCTTTCCTGAATCTAACCCTAACCTTCCCCCTAACGCCGTGGGTCGCTATGATGCTTCCCTTGATCTTGAGATCGCCGTCCCTATACTCGACCTTCTTCCCGATTAAGAGCTTCGCCTTATCAACGCTATCTACCCCCGGAAATGATATGATGTATTCTCTCACGGCCTTATTCTTTCCACTCGTCTTATACCTCCTCGAATCTATGAATCCCCTAAGCATTCTCAGACCCCATTAAGGCTTGAACCCTCTCCAACTTATTACCATTAAAGCGGATTTTCAGGGTAATTAGCCGAGAGTCTCATGTTAAGATGAAATCCCTTCAGAACGGAAAGCCTTATCCCATGAGGTTGGAAGTTGATCTTGGGATGAGGAGCATAGCGATGGGCTTGATGATCGGGCTCGGAATCCTGACCCTTGGAGGCGCTTTGATCACCCCATACTCTCCAAGCTCTCAGACCCCAAACCAATACAACATCTTCAGAGTGATCCTAGCGACCTATACACCCCTCCTAACCCCAATCTCCTCAGCGGCTGGAGTGAGGATGGTTGGAGGTGGAGGGCCGCAGGGAGCAATCCCCATCCTAATATGGTTGGTAGCAGCCCTCGCAACCGGGATCGCTCTTAGAGATCCGGGGAGGAGTGGTAAAGCTATGTTCGCGTCGGCCTCGATAATCTTACTCCTCTGGATAGCCTCGGTCTTCCTATCAGCCCCAACTTGGCCAGATCTAAACTCATGGCTGACCGAGGTCGATCTATTGACATCCGACCTGATCTCTAGACCGATAGACATTATCTCGCTCTTCACCATACCGACGGGATTGGCGATCTTAGCCGCTCAGATAGCTCAGCTTAAGAGGAGACCGGTAAGGACTGAGACAAGTATGGATGAGGATTACTACCTCTGATCATGATCATCAAAATAGAAAAATGGGGATTTTTGGTGGGTAGGCTTCCTTAAACCGCCTCAACCTTTTCCTCAGGCGCGGGGACAGGCGCGGGCGCAGCTTTCGCCTTAGCCCTCTTAGCCCTCGCCCTTCCCTTCTTCCTTCCCGTGGTCTTCTTTCTTGTCGTCTTCCTCCTCGCAGCCTTCTTCTTTCTCGCCTTCTTCTTAGTAGTCTTCTTCCTCGTTGTCCTCTTCTTTCTCGTAGTCTTTTTCTTCCTCGCAGTCTTCCTCTTCCTCGTAGCCTTCTTACGCGGCATTTTCTTCTTTCACCAGCATTTTTTATATGCTTTAAGTTATATAAAAAATTTTCGGAAAAAATTACACATCAATCCATGCGAAAGATTTTCGGAACGAATAATAATGAGTGAGACTCATTAGATTTCGTGTTGGTGGTGCGGTGTGGTTGAGGTAGAGTTTTCCGAGTTTCAAAGGCTCGACATAAGAGTTGGAAAGGTGATCTCGGCTGAGAGGGTTCCGGGGGCGACGAAGCTCCTAAGATTCACGGTAGACTTCGGCGAGTTCAAGAGACAGTCCATAGCGGGGCTTGGCCATATCTACGACCCAGAGCACTTCATCGGAAAGCAATACGTATTCGTCGTGAACCTAAAGCCTAGAAAGATAAGGGGGATAGTCTCGGAATGCATGATCCTAGCCGCTGTTCCAAGCGAGGAGGAGGTTGTTCCGATAAAGCCTGAGAAGGATGTCCCAGTGGGGTCGAAGGTCCTCTAAGATCGATAAGGAAAAATGGAGGCTAGATAGGGGATCAATGGGTCGGAGATAGATGCTGAAGAGGTTCTTCGTCGAAGACGCGCTTAACGCTAAGGAGGATGATGAGGTTGAGCTTGTTGGCTGGGTTAGGAATAAGAGAGCCCATGGAGGCTTAATCTTCCTAGATCTAAGGGACTCGACGGGGATAATCCAAGTCGCATTAAAGAGGGGTATAGTTGATGACGAAAGCTTTCGAGCCGCCGAGGAGCTTAAGCTGGAGTCCGCGATAAGGGTTAGGGGGATAGTAAAACATGATCCGAGAGCGCCGAATGGAGTCGAGCTTAGATGTAAGCACTTAGAGGTCTTAGGCCCAAGCCTAGACGAGTTTCCAATAAGGAAGGATGCTGGTCTAAGATTCTTACTTGACCACCGCCACCTCCATATCCGAAGCCCTAAGATCGCGGCGGTGATGAAGCTTAGGGCGATCTTGGTGGACTCGGCTAGGAATTGGCTGAGGGATCATGGGTTCATCGAGATCCACTGCCCAAGCTTCATAACGGCGGCGGTCGAGGGTGGGGCAACCCTCTTCAAGGTAGACTACTTCAATCGAACGGTCTATCTAACCCAGAGCGTTCAGCTCTATCAGGAGGCCGCGATCTATGGGCTTGAGAAGGTGTATAGCCTTCAGCCGAGCTTTAGGGCTGAGCTCAGCAGGACTAGAAAGCATCTAACCGAGTTTTGGCATCTTGAGGTCGAGGTAGCCTACGCAGAGCTAGAGGACATAATGAAGATAATCGAAGAGCTATTCTACTCGATGGTTTTAGGAGTTTACGAGAGAGGGAGGAAGCAACTCGAATTCCTTGGGGTTAAGCTGGATCCCAAGGTCGCCGAGCCACCCTACCCCAAGATAAGATACTCCGAGGCCTTAGACATCCTACTAAGCAAGGGATTCGATATTAAGTGGGGAGATGACTTCGGGGCGGATGAGGAGAGAGAGCTATCGAAGGAGTTTGATAAGCCGTTCTTCGTAACCCATTGGCCTAGGGAGGCTAAGGCATTCTATCATCTCCCAGACCCAGCCGATCCAAGGGTTTGTAGGAACGCAGACCTCCTAGCCCCTGAAGGATATGGGGAGGTGGTTGGAGGGGGTCAGAGGATCCACGACTACGACCAGCTCATCGAGAGGCTTAAGGAGAATGGCCTCAACCCAGAGGATTATCAATGGTATCTAGATCTTAGGAAGTATGGCTCAGTCCCCCACAGTGGATTCGGCCTAGGGATCGAGAGGATGCTTCGATGGCTCCTAAAGCTCCCACATATAAGGGATGCATGCCTCTTCCCAAGGACTCCGGCGAGAGTATATCCATGAGCGATGACGTCTACCAGCCCTCAGAGGATACACTACTACTCTTAAGAGCGGTTGAAGGGCTTGGAAGACGGTTTAAGAGAGCTGTCGAGATAGGCTCGGGCTCTGGATTGGTCTCTGCGAGGCTCGGCGAACTCTCAGATGAGATCCACTCGGTAGACATCTCGCTAAACGCCGTGGAGAAGACTAGGGATCGGTTGAAGAGAAGCGGAGTATGGGGTAGGGCGCATCCCCTATGCGGAGACCTCCTAACCGCTTATAGAAGCTCAAAGCTGTTCGATCTAATAGTCTCGAACCCGCCCTACCTCGAACCCGAGACCGGTGATCGAGCGATAGAGGGTGGCTGGAAGCTCATCAGTAGGCTGGTGGAGGATTCTTCTAAGAGAATTAAGCGTGGGGGAGTTCTCCTAATCGTGGTCTCAAGCCTTACATCCAACCTCGAATCCATCTTCGAAAAGCTGAGGAGAGAAGGCTTCTCGATAGAGGTCGTGGATAAGGTTAAGCTATTCTTCGAAGAGCTGTCAGCGGTTAAATGCGTTAAGAAATGAAAAATATTTTGGGTTCAATTTTTGGCAGCGTCTCGGCGCTATCTAGAACTCTTCCTCCTCTTCCCACTCCTCCTCTTCCTCCTCGAACTCCTCCCACTCCTCCTCTTCATCTTCGACTTCCAAGAATAGGTCTTCGAGCCTCATGGCCGCCCCACTACTCGAATTCAATCCCTCATTTTAAGGGTTCCTCCCTAAGTTTAAAGAGTGGGGCTATGATTCAAGTTTAGATGCCTTACACGTTCATATTCGACTTGAGGAGGCTTCCAAGGGAGTTCTTCGAGGAGCTTATGCTAGGCTATCAGGTTACGAAGCAGTTTGGAATTTCCGCTCAAGGTCTCCCACTTCTAAAGAATGGTTGCGCGAACACTTGGTTTGATGTCAAGGCTCTTGAGAAGATTCTTTAGCGGCGCCGCGCCTCCCGAGAAGGTATCCGATTCCGACCCCTAAGATCACCAGCGCTACGCCCGCGACTATGCCGTAGATGATCCACTCGAATAGGTGTTCGATTATATGAGTAAAGCCGCCCATCTCCACGCCTATCACGCACTCGGCCTCGGTCTCAAGCCTCTCCCCATTAAACCATGAACTCGCCCTAATCCTATAGGTTCCGGGCTTATCTGGAGTCCAGTAGACGGTCTTAATTAGATCCTTATTCGTCTTCCAACTCCAGGCTTTCACGAGCTCGCCGTCTCTGAAGACCTCCAATCTAATCTCATGATGATGGACTACTTGGATCTCATAGCATCTAGGTGCTAGGTGGACGAAGTGGATCGTTATCTTCACCGGCTCACCCAGCTGATAGCTCGGCTTACTGGTCGAGACCTCGATGAACCTACATCCCCTACCCTTCACCTCAATATCCTCATCCAAGTCTTCAAGGTCTCCACTATAGGTGGTCGCTGTGAACCAAGCCCAGCCATCGAACATCTCAGCTATTCCAGGATCTATTCTCTCGAGCTCCTTACCGGTTAATGGAAAGCTTAGGCGCGCGCCGGTTCCCCTATACTCCGCGATCTTAAAACCCGTTGGTAAGCTCCCCCCGCTGATCCCATGCTTAGTTATTGCATAGACTATTATCTTGGTCTCACCCTTAGCCGCCCTCGAAACCTTAAGCGGATAGTATAGCTCATCGGATCTGAAGGTGTAGATTATCGGGTCTATGCTCCTAACCTTTCCTCCTACCTCGACTAGGTCTAAGACCCAGTAGTTGAATCCTCTTCGAAGATAGTCTTCAATGATCTCCCTAACCCTCTCGGTTATCTTCAGGCTTTCAAGCCCCTCCCTTGACGCATAGTCCTTCAGGAATTTTATGAGCTCCTCAGCCCCGTGAGCCTTGACAATCGTGATGTCATGCGCTCCAATCCTCTCATGGAAGATTATCTCGGGCCCCTGCCCCTCACCTTTCTTAACCGCGGCTAATGGGGCGTGTCCATAGATTATCCTCTGGATCTCCGTGAATATCTTGTAGCTCCCCTTCTCTACGGAGGGCTTAGACGGCAACGGGATTATCTCGAGAACCTTGGTCTCCTTTGATGAGTATAGGTCTGTCGATAGGATGAGCTTCTCAACCGTCCCATTCCAGGCCACGACGACCTTTTGGCCAGGATTATAGATGTCGGCCTCAGATCCTGGAATCACACACTTATCAGCCGTTACCTGAGGAAGCCAGCTCGCGGCCGCCATCATGGCTAGGATCGCGATTAAGGTTGCTGGGATGAGCTTTCCACCCTTCATCTCGCCGATAACTGGTTTAACCCTCCTTATCATACTAGCTTTTAGAACAGCTCCGCGAACTATCTAGAGATTGAAGACTAATATGCTGGCTGGCTTAAGGATTGGTGAATGCCGCGAACTAAGGGTAGGAGGAGATTGGAGCTTCCTGGAGAGGATCTAGAGCTCGTCGAGGATTTTGGAGAACTCGTTAGGAGGGCTAGGATCAAACTCGGCCTAACCCAGCAGGATTTAGCGGCCCAGCTCAACGAGAAGCTCACGGTGATAAAGAAGATAGAGGCGGGGCAGTTTAGACCCTCGATCCAGCTCGCTAGAAAGCTTGAGAAGTTCTTGAAGATACAGCTACTCGCTCCAGTAGAGGAGGAATCCATCGAGCTTGTAAAGCCTTCGAGTAAACGCGAGTTTAGGGGAGTGAGCTTGGGGGAGTTGCTGAGGGAGAGGAGGGAGAAATCTAGGTAAGGTTTTAAGCAGGTTCAGTCAACTTGGTGTCGAGGCTTGAGAGTCGCGATAGTTCATAGAGTGCTGAGGGGGGAGCGAGACAATCTAGCGGAGCTTAGAGAGCTCTGTAAAACCGCCGGCTACGAGGTGGTCTATCAGCTCAAGCAGGAAAGGCCTCCACATCCAAGATACAATATTGGGCCGGGAAAGGTCGAGGAGCTCCGAGAGATCGTTAAGAGGCTTAAGATAGAGAAGGTCGTGTTCGAGAACGATCTCAAACCCGTTCAAGAGTATAATCTCGCCAAGGCCCTAAAGGTTCCGATAATCACCAGAACCCAATTGATCTTGGAGATCTTCAGCATGCACGCGAGCAATATCGAGGCAAAGCTCCAGATAAAGCTGGCCGAACTCAAGTATGAGCTCCCTAGGGCCAAGGAGAAGGTTAGGTTGGCGAAGAGGGGTGAGCAGCCCGGATTCCATGGCCTTGGAGCATATGAGGCGGATGTCTACTATGATGAGATCAATAGGAGGATAGTCTCGATCAATAGGAAGCTTGAAGCGATTAAGAGACATATGGATCTGTTGAGGATGAAGAGGAGGAAGTATGGGCTTCCGCTGATCTCTCTAGCCGGATACACAAACGCCGGTAAATCCACCCTCTTCAAGGCCTTGACATCTGAGGATGTTAAGATAAGTGAGCAGCTCTTCACAACCCTTACCCCGACGACGAGGATCACGAGAGTAGATGGTAAGCCCGTCTTCATCTCAGACACGGTCGGATTCATCAGGAATCTCCCAACCCTCTTGGTCGAGGCATTCTACGCGACCCTTCGAGAGATTGTTCTCTCGGACATGATCCTCCTCGTCGCAGACCTCTCAGATCCGATAGATGAGCTTAGGGAGAAGATAGAGACATCCCTTGAGATCTTGAGTAAGATTGGAGCACATAACGTCCCCACACTTATAGTTTTGAATAAGCTCGACTTACTTGATCCTGATGAGGCTTCAAGGAAGATTGAGGAACTCGACTTAGAACTCCCATACACGTTGATCTCCGCGAAATTTGGGTATGGGCTAAGCAATCTTAAGAGGATGGTCTCCGAGATGCTCAGCGGATTCATAAAAGTCGAGGCATCCCTACCATACGATGGTAATGGAATCAAGATTCTTGAGGAGGTCTATGATAAGTCTAAGATCTTTAACGTCGACTTCGACGACAAGTCCATCAAGCTTAAGGCCGAGACCCCGATCTACCTAGCCGAGAAGCTTAGGAGGTATGCGGTTGGCGGGAGCTTCAAGATCCTCGGATAGAGATCTCTTGAAGATCGTCAGAACGATAGCGGATTACCAGTTTGGGGGAGGGGTTGGCGAGAAGTTATTCGATGATGGATGCGTGGTCAAGATCTCAAAGAAGACTGGGAGGCCGAAATATGTCTATGAGGGGGATGAGGTCTTGGCCACGGTTAGATATCCAGACAACCTCCTCGCCTTAACGCTTAGGGGCGCGGAGAAGCTCTCAAAGATCCTCCCAAGACCTAGATTTAGGGTTGTGATTAGGCCAAAGGCATTGGATAAGATCTTGAAGGGGATGAACCCGACGGCGAGAGACATATTGGATGTTGACGAGAAGATCGTTCCCGGCGAGGAGGTCTTGGTCGAGGATTTGAGGGGCGAGCTTATCGGGGTTGGGAAGGCTGTCGTCTCAGGATCTTTGATGAAGACCCTGGCCTCAGGGGTCGTCGTGAAGCTTAGAAAGGTTCGCAAGAAGCCTTAGACAAACCTATATCTATCTGGAGAGGCTGTTATGGGTGGGTGTGTGGATTGAAGAAGATCTCTCCGAGAAGGCTTAGGAGGATGCAGGCGAGGATGCTCAGCGGACTCGGCCTAGACCTGAAAGAGCTTGGGACAGCCGAGGAGATCTTGATAAGATTCCCCGATAAACAGCTCGTCATAAAGGGGGCCAGCGTCATCCAAGTTAACCTTGAGGGTGAGAGGGTCTTCCAGCTAATTGGGGGAGAGGTTGAGGAGAAGGCAGCCGAGGAGATGATTGAAGAGGAATACGTGCCTCCAGATGAAGACGTGGCCCTAGTCGCCGCCCAAGCCGGCGTGAATGAAGATCTAGCGAGAGAGGTTTTGAAGGAGGTTAAAGGTGATTTGGCGAAGGCCATACTATTATTGAAGTCTAGGAGATCTTAGATCAAGATTAAGCCTGTGTTTGGGTTCACCTTCTCAAGCCTCTCAAGGTGGCTGAAGATCTCCCTATAGATCCTCAAACCCCTCCTAAAGCTCAACGAGACAATATATCCGGATCTCATCAGCGGTGCCAACTCCAGATCCGCCTCAAACCTATCTCCAATATTCTTAAACCTCTCCCTCGCAGATATCGGAAGATAACTATACATCTCTGATCCGGCGAGCTTCGCCAATAGGTCTTCTCCAAACCTGTATGAATCTATTCGTAGAAATCTCTTGGCGGCCGATCTCGGACACCTTCCGGCGACGCCGATCTTCCCATCGCCAACCTTATGCACGCATTCAGCCAAGCTCTTCAAGATCGTCTTGGCGGTTGAGACGACCTCCTCTGAGATGGTAGGTGTAGATCCTGCGATATATTTCGAAGCCTCCATGAGCCCCGCGAACGATATGATCGAACGCACCCTATTCTTCCCATAAATCTCCTCCATGAGCTTTAATCCATCGAGTAGGGCAGACGCTAGATTTGTCACGCGCTCACCGATCCTCTCAAGCATCTCATCCAAATTTCTCCTAGATTCTAGGGCTGCTCCAAGCAGGTTCACGGTCCCTATCGAGTGGATCGATGGAGATCTATCCCAAACCCCATACCCGCTTAGGAGGATGCTTCCATTAAAGGTGTAGATGTGCGGCGTCCCAAGCCTATGAATCTTCTCCTCAAGATCTCTAAATCTCTTGGATGAGAACTCGCTTAGATCTATGATAAATCCAAGCTTTTTCCTCAAAGATGTTTGAATTCCTTGGATTAGCTTGTCAATGGCATGGTTCCCCAACTTTAAAGATAAGATCCTGCCCATTGGGAGGTTCGTGGCAGCGGTTGACAAGATCTTTACGAGCATCTCCGGCTTGACCCCCGCATGGAACTCTATCATGACCTCCCTCCTAATGGATAGCGAGCTACAGAGTATCTCGGCGAGTAGATCGACCATCTCACCGCCCTCAAACCCATATCTCCTAGCGAAGAGCCCTATAAGCCAAGACGATATGGGATAGATGTCTATCCTCCCAGATAGATGCTCTTCGGCGACATCGCGTGGAAGCATGTTCAAGATCGTGTATTCCCTTATTATCGATCCAGACGACCTCTCTAGGAAGAACCTATAGTCCTTCAACTCCATAAATCTCTTCAAGATCCTTGAGACATCGTAGACCGGCATCCCAACCCTGGTTAGCATATGCCTATATCTCTCCAATCCTTTATCGAGGAGGATTGAGTTCACAAGCTCCCTGATCAGAGGCGCCGTGAGATAATCTATCTTCAGGTCGAGGAGTTTTCGCTCAGCTATGGATGCTACCTCCTCGGCGAGCCTGGGGGTCAGCTTCGCCTCCCTGACTAGTGCTTTGGTTATCTTCGATTTGTCGAATGGCTCTATCAGCTGATCACTCCGCCTAACTATCATCATCCTCCTCTCGCCGAGATCTCTCTCCAACTTTCTAAGATGTTCTAGGATTATCTCGCCCCTCCTTGAGAGGCTGTATTTCCTGCTCCTCTGATCTACTTCGATTAGCTCGGCGTTTAGTAGCTTCTTTAGGTGATAGGAAAATTTTCCGGCATCCCTATCCCTTTCAAGTCCCAGCTCCTCCATAAGCTCCGAGTAACCCATCTCCTTTCTCGAGAGATTTCTTAAGATTTTGAGCCTGATGGGGGAGGAGATGGAGTCTAGGATTATCTCCATCGACGATTTATCCTCAGGCCCGCCGCTCATCCCGACCTAAAACCATAACTGCTTTTCACTAAAAGTGTTCGTATTACTGGTCAGCTCGTTAAATGTATAAATGGTGATTATCTCGGCTTTTAGTGGGATGGGGTTAAAGGAGTTCTTTAAGTCTGCTTGGGTCACGTTCAAGCTCGCGCGAAAACCTAATAGGAGGGAGTTTCTCCTAGCGCTCAGAATCACCTTGATAGGGGTTGCCGCGATAGGCGCCATAACATTCATCATAAGATTTGTGGCCATAGCTATTCAGGGGGCTTAGAGCGATATGAGCGCACCACATCCCAGGTTCTTCGCCGTGAAGGTGACGGTTGGACAGGAGAGGAATGTTGCGAGGATAGTTGATAGTAGGATAACCCCGGATTTTAAGGGGATCTATGCGATCCTAGTCCTCCCAGATATCAGGGGCTATATCTTCATCGAGGCTGAGAGTAAGGAGAAGGTGTCCATGATAACTCAAGGGATTAGGCATGTTAAGGGTAGGCCGATAATGGTCGTGAAGAAGGATGAATTAATGCCCCACCTAATCGAGAAGCCGGTCATCGAGACCATCTCACTCGGAGATATAGTCGAGATAATCTCAGGCCCCCTCCAAGGAATCAGTGGGAAGGTTGTGAGGGTCGATAAGCCTAAGAATGAGGTGACGATAGAGCCCTCGGACGCGGCGTTCCCCCTACCGATCTCGGTCCCAGCGGATCAGGTTAGGGTAACAAAGTCCAAGGAGGTTGGATGATATGCCTGAGAAGACCATGAGGTTCTTGGTTCAAGGAGGTGAGGCAACCGCGGGGCCTCCGATAGGCCCAGCCCTAGGGCCGCTTGGAGTCAACGTCCTCCAGATAGTCGAGGAGATCAATAGGCAGACGAGGGAGTTTAAGGGTATGAGAGTTCCGGTCGAGGTCACGGTTGACACGGAGACGAAGGAGTTTAAGATCAAGGTTGGAACCCCGACCACCGCCGCCCTCATAGTGAAGGAGAGCGGGATCGAGAAGGGTTCGAGCGAGCCCGGCAGAAACCCCGTCGGAAACTTGAGCTTCGAGCAAGTCGTTAAGATCGCTAGGATGAAGTGGCCTGACATGAGGGCTAAGACGCTTAAGGCCGCGGTCAAGCAGGTTCTCGGAACCTGTCTAAGCATGGGTGTAACGGTTGAGGGGAAGAGCCCGAAGGAGGTCATTAGAGAGGTTGATTCTGGAGCTTATGATGAGATGCTTAAGGAGGCTGAGGGATAGGCTTACGGAATATTTAAATTTCCGGCGTGGACTCCGGAGGCGGGCGATAGGATGCTTAGATCTTTGACCGAGAACCTCGTCGAGGCGATTGAGAGGGCGAAGAAGGAGGGTAAGAAGAGGAACTTTAAGCAGTCCATCGAACTCGTCATAAACATCAAGGACCTAGATCTCAGAAAGCCCGAGAACAGGTTCGTCGAGGTAATCCAACTACCCCATGGCCTTGGAGAGAAGGCTAGGAAGGTCTGCGTCATAGCCGGGCCAGCCCTAGCATCGGAGGCCAAGAAGATCGAGGGAGTCGATAGAGTCATCGGCCGAGAGGAGGTCGAGGCCTTAATAGGCAATAAGAGGCTTGCGAAGAAGCTCGCCTCCGAATACGATTACTTCCTAGTTGAGCCTCAGTTGATGGGGCTTGCTGCCAGAGCTCTTGGAGCCGCCTTAGGAGGTAGGGGGAAGAGGCCTCAGCCAATCACCCCTGGAACGAATCTAGCCGAGCTCGTGAAGAACATTAAGCGGAGCGTAACGATCAATGTCAGGAAGAATCCTCAAGCCATGTGCATCATAGGGACCGAGGACATGGACTCTAGGGAGCTCGCGGAGAATGCGGCCGCTGTGATCTCGAAGGTTGTGGATAGGCTTGAGAGGAGGTTTAAGAACGTTAAATCTATCTATGTCAAGAAGAGCATGGGCAAGCCCATAGAGGTCCAGTTCAAGGAGTAGATCAAAGGGGTTAAATTCTAGGAGAGTTCCTCTAAGCTGAGTAGGTTTGACCGCCCAGACGATCGCGAAGCCTGCTAGAAGGGTTGCGAGGTGGAAGCTTGAGGAGGTCGATGAGCTAGCCAAGCTTATACAAGATCATCCAGTCATAGCGATCTTCAAGCTCGTGGGACTTAGGGCGAACCTACTCCACGAGGTTAGGAGGATTCTAAGGGATAAGGCGATTCTAAGAGTCGCTAAGAAGACTCTATTCTGTAAGGCCGCCGAGAAGGCTGGAAAGCCTGAGCTTAAGCAATTACTTGAAGACATTAAGGAGCCCGTCGGATTCATCTTCTCAAAGATAGATGCATTCAAGCTCAAGCTAATCCTAGACAAGAACAGGATTCCCATGCACGCCAAGGCTGGCGAGAAGGCGGACATGGACGTCATCATCCCAGAGATGAATACGGGTCTGCCGCCAGGCCCCATTCTCGGAGACTTTGGGAAGCTTAAGATCCCGACGAAGATCGAGGGTGGGCAGATCTGGATCGCTAGGGACACCTTGGTAGCGAAGAAGGGCGATGTCATCTCCCCACTTCTGGCATCGATCCTAGCAAGACTCGACATTAAGGCGGTCTTGAAGGGTGTTGAGATCGAGAGAGCCTATGTCGATGGAGTGATCTTGACGAGGGAGGATCTGACGATAGATCTTGAGAAGGTTAGGGAGGATCTTCAAGCAGCTTATACAGACGCCGTGAAGCTCGCAACCGAGCTTGGATACACGGTTAGGGAGACGATAATCCCACTCCTAGTCAAGGCGGAGACTCAGGCGAGGGCGTTGGCGATAGAGGCGGAGATCCCAGCGAGAGACGTGATAGTCGATATAATCTTGAGAGCTGAGAGCGTGGCGGCCGCCCTCAAGCAGGCCATCAAAGAATCCTAAAAATAAAGTTCCCGGAAAATCATTTTTGATGCGAATTGAGCGATGGCGTTGACTATCGTAGGATCTCAATCTTCCTCATCGCCGCATATGCTCCAGCATATTTAATGGATTTCATCATCTACTTGGTAGGCTCTGAGAAGGCGCTGGCGAACCCATTCTACCAATCTTTGATAGCGGGTCGGATGTATTTTCCCATGCTGGGCGTAATCCTATCATTATTGATCACAAAGGCTGGGATAAAAGATGGATTAAAGATGTATGGGCTTAGGATTGGGAAAAGATTTCCACAACTCTTCCTGCTCGGAGCCTCGATACCATACCTCATCTACATCGTGGGGATCGCGTATGGATATCTGATAGGGTTCCCGGTAATGAATCCTGTTGAGAAGATCTATCCAGCGTTGCCTAAAGAAGTTAGACAGCTTCTAAGCCCATCGACTCTGCTCGCCCTCAGCTTGATCTCGGCCTTTATCTCAGGAATCTCGCTCAACACGCTCTTCGCAATAGGCGAGGAGATTGGGTGGAGGGGGCTGATGCTCGACGAGCTTAGAAAGAGGTTCGGCCTCCCAATAACCTCGACGATTATCGGGGTTGTTTGGTCTCTCTGGCACGCCCCCCTAATAATCCTCTTCGGATACAATTACCCGACGAATAGACCTCTTGGAATATTGCTTTACACGGCGATATGCATTATTTGGACATACATTCTATCGATACTGAAGATCTTGGGCGGAAGCATAATCCCGGCGGCTGTGATGCACGGCATGCTAAACGCCACAACGGCCCTAATGCTCTCCACAATCCCTGTTCAGAGAGTTCTCGGCATGCCTGTCGGGCTCCTCTCGATAATCTCGTCAATCACTGTTTTGATCCCGATAATGGTTTTGGAGAGGATTGTTCGATCACCTAGATCCAAGTAGCTTCTCAAGCTCTCCCACGGCCACATCCCTCAACTCATCGTAGGTCATACTTCTCCCAAATCCCCCCTGGCCAAGCCTCTCATTTCCACCGCCCTTACCCATGAAGTTTGAAGCTATGGCCGATGCCAATCTCCCAGCGTGCACCCCGCTCTCCCTAGCCCGCTTATTCGCTAGGATCAGTAGTGATGGCCTCTTCTCCCCATAGGATGCTATGAGGCATGAGGGCTCATCGTCCTTCAGCAGCTCGTCCGCGATCGTCAAGACGTATTCCCTGTCATGCTCGGGCTCATGAACGACGTATAGCTTGATCCCTTGAACATGTATTGGAGAGGATCTCAGCTCCATCGCCTTAGCCTTGGCGGCCAAGCTTGTCAGTCTCCTAACGGTCTTCCTAAGCTCTCTCACCTCAGCCAACATCTCATCCAACCTCTTCTCAACCGCCTCTCGAGGAGCTCCAAGCCTCTCCGTGAACGATCTGATAAGCCTCCAATCCTCTTGGATATAGGGTAGGGCCGCCGGGCCTGCGGCGAAGATAAGCCTCTCGACGCCCTCTTGAATCCTCTCGGTCTTCAAGATCTTTATGAATCCAACGTCCTCCGTGTTCTCAACATGTAGTCCGCAGCATGCCTCCGCATCCCATCCAGGTATCTCCACGACCCTTATCTTGGCCGATGGAACCTCGCCGCCCTGATATAGGGAGAAGCCGTATCTCCTCTCAGCCTCATTCCTATCCATCCACATTATCCTCAACGGGATCCTCATCCCAACGATTCTATTCGCCTCATCCTCCAATCTCTTAATATCCTCTAGAGTCAGTCTCTTGTGATGGCTTATATCCAGTCTCCCATGACTGGGCTCCTTCCTAGCCCCTGCTTGCCAAGCATGTTTTCCTAGGACTCTCCTCGCTGCGCCTATCAGGATGTGGGTTGCCGTGTGATGCCTCATGACCGCATATCTCCTCTCCAAGTCGACGAGTCCCTCAACTTGTTCCCCGATCTCTGGAAGCGGGCCGTCGACCCTATGAACGATTACTCCACCGCTCAAAAGCTGGACGTCTAAGACCCTACACTCGCCTTTAGAGTGCCTAATCCTACCAGTGTCTGAGACCGCTCCACCGCCCTCCGGGTAGAATAGGGTTTTATCCAAGACTATGTATTCTCCATGAACCCCTAGAACCTTCGCGGCGAACCTAGACTCGAATGGATTCTCATAGTAGGTTTGCTCGGTTGCGGGTAAGTCCTTGAAGACCTCCTCCAATAGTTTCATCTGATCCCTCTCAACCTCAATCCTCTGGGCGCCTAGATGCCTTGAGGCCACGAGGCTGTAGAAGTTCTCAGGAGCCCTCGCCCTCATCCCAACCTTCTCCGCTATCGACTCGACTATATCCGGGGTTATTCCTCTCTCATCATAGACCTTTATCATGAAGTCTACTGGAACCTCGACGATTCCGCTTCTCTTCATGGATGATAGCTCCCTCTCGACATAGCTTGAACCCTTTGAGATCGTCTCCCTAAACTTCTCAACCTCGGTCTCGACCAGATCCAACACCTCATCCCTCATCTCCCTCAGATTCGGATACTCCCTGCCCCAATAATCGAGCTGGAGATCCAATAGGTCTAGGAGCTTATCCTCATGGCCCATCGACATGAGAAGCCTATACGTCCTCCTGATCAAGAGCCTCGCCAAGTACCCGACTCTAACATTCGATGGGACGACCCCCTCACTCATTATGAACGCAATGGATTTGGTGAAGTCTAGGAGGGCGTAGACCTTCTCAAGCGGCTCGATCTCCTCGATAATTACCTCCAGCGGAATGCCTGATAGCTCTGAGATCCTCCTCCTGATATCCATGACCCTTACCTCGGCCTTTGGGACGACTAAGGCTGTGTATGGAGAATATTTCTCTAGGAGGCTTCTCTCCACCTTTGGAAACCCTATCAACTTCTCAAGCCTTGGATACAATTCTCCATAGACTGCGTCGAAGCAGCTTGGAGTTCCCTGGCTCAGCCAAGCAAACCTCTCCATCCCATAACCCGTATCAACCGTTCTTATCGGGAGCTCGATAAATTCTCCATTCAAGGTCTTGTATTGCATGAAGACTAGGGTTGCGAGCTCCAATCCATAGGATATGGTTTCGAGACATGGGCCAGCGTTCCCCCCACCACTCCAAACCGCCTCCTTGTAGATAACCTCCTCCTCCGGGATCCCGAACTCTCCCGTTATGAACTCGTGATAGTATTCGACGGTCTTCTCCTTCCAATAAACCTCCTTATCCGGGTAGTTGAATGCGTGATGGCCTCCCATCGAGAAGCATGTTAGATGCCTCCCAAAGGTTAAGCCGACCTTATCGACATCCTCTAATCTGATGCAGGGCTGGATTATGACGAGCGGGTTCGCAGGCGGTGGAGAGATCCCGGACGTGACGTGGGGTTGGAAGTCGGCGATACTGGCTGGAACTAGGAAGAGGTCATTTCTCCATCTCGCCACCACCGGGTAGGGCGCTATGACCTCATGGCCCCTCTTCTCGAAGAATCTTAAGAAGATCTCCTTCACATCCTTGAAGCTGAATCTAGCCTTGGTCAAGGATCTTCCGATGAAGCTGTATGGAACGCATGGAGACTCCCCGCATACATCCCTATCCGGATCTAGGGTCCAGAAATACTCTCCACAATACTTGCAGCGCCTCCTAACGTATCCCCTCTCCTTCAGGAAGTTTATCTCATAGGCGGCTGGAGGAAAGCTCGATTTCATCTATTGTCAAGAATCTTTGTCAAGGAGATTTATATAACCCTTGATCCAAGCAGATAATCCTTCATCGAAGAAGCCGTGAAACGCGGACCTCAGCCGAATAATGCGCTCAGCCCGGCCAAAGCCTCCTCCTTCTCTTCTTTCTTCTTCTCCTCCTCCTTCTTTTCCTCCTTCTTCTCAGGCTTCTCCTCAGCCTTTGGAGCTGGCGCTGGAGCTGGTGCGGCCGGCATCGCGGTAGCGGTCTTTAAGACCTCATCTATATTCACCTCTGAGAGGGCTGCTACGAGGGACTTGACCCTAGCCTCATCCGGATTTATTCCAGCCGCCGATAAAACCTTCTTCACATTATCCTCATCGACCGGTTTTCCAGCCCTATGGAGTAGGAGAGCAGCGTAGATGTATTCCATGGCTCTCGTGAAAGTTGTTAGGATGCCTACTCTTAAATCTTCCCACGCCGTCAAATGGCTTGGATCAAGCTTAAAGATCCTCAAGTCCAAGAACTCTATGAATGAGATACATAGAGTTTAAGCCTATCTGGTTCGACTCGCTTGGAGCGAAGTCCGCCTGCACCCTAGTCAAGACACCCGACATCTCGATCCTGATAGATCCCGGGGTCGCCGTCATGCAGCCTAGTTTCCCAGCCCCCGAGGAGATGAAGGTTAGGTGGGCGAGGAGGGCTGAGAGGCTGATCAGGCGGGCGAGCAAGGAGGCGGAGGTGATCGTAATCTCACACTACCACTATGACCACTTCACGGACTTCGATGAGAGAATCTACCGTGGGAAACTGATCCTCGCGAAAGATCCAAATGAATACATCAATGATTCCCAGAGGGAGAGGGCGGAGAAGTTCTACGACCACCTATCATCGAAGTTCGGCGGGAAGAGGTTGGAGGAGCTCATGAAGCCAAGGAAAGAGAAGACCTATCCAGATCCGATGGAAGATCTTCCGCTGGCCAGATCCAAGAGATATGGAGATTATGAGGAGAGGAAAAAGGAATTGCTTAAGCTGGGGGAGAAGTGGTTTAGGAAGAGGGTCGAGAAGTGGAATAAGATGCGATTAATTCCGGAGATGAAGTTTAAGGGATGTGAGGTTAGGTTCGTGGATGGGAAGAGGTTCAAGCTTGGCGGAACCGAGATTAGGTTCACTAAGCCTCAGTTCCATGGAATTGAGTATGCTAGGGTTGGATGGGTGATTGCAACCACGATAACCTACAAGGATGAGAAGCTAATACACACATCAGATCTTGAAGGGCCGGTGATAGAGGATCAGGCTCAATGGATAATAGACGAGAATCCAGACATATTGATAGTCGATGGCCCAAGCACCTACCTGATCCCATACATGCTCAACCTAATCAACTTGAGGAGGGCTGTGGAGAACATGTGCAGGATAATAAGGGAGATCGACGCGGAACTCATCATCTACGACCACCACCTACCCAGGGAGCCGAGATATAGGGAGAGGGTGAGGGAAGTCTATGAGACCGCGGAGAAGGAGGGTAAGAGGGTTCTGACAGCCGCCGAATACATGAATAAGAAGCCAGCCGTCCTACTCTACACAAAAACCTCGACGAGAAAACCTTCGAGAAAGAGAAAGAGGTGATGTAGCCCGGCTGGGATTCGAACCCAGGTCCCCGGGTATCTTCTCCGCGGCCAAGGATCCAAAGCCCGGGATCCGTGGCCCATTTTTCTGACCAGCTTGTTTGGCCGCTAGACTACCGGGCTTCCATCGTATATGCTCCCTTGGATGCTTTTGTGTTTTTCCGCTTAAGGTTGAAATCGAGGCTTACCCCATCTTCGCCGGATTTGGGCAGGCTGTATAGGATCGTCAGGTGCTCCAGCTGCGGAAATCTCCAGATAACCTCGGCTAGGAAGAAGTTTCGATGCGTTAGATGCGGCGCCGTCCAAGACATCAGCTCTGTTAAGCCATTATATGTTACCGAGGATTCGAGGAAGGCGAGGGAGGTGTTGGCGGAGCTTAAGAGCCGTGGAAAGGCTTTAGGGTTCAGGAAGCCCGCTGGTATGAAGTGGGGATAATTTAGGGATATAAGTCGGCCGTTAAGCCGGCTAACAGTTATAGGCTGAGAAGGATCACATATCTTGGGATGCTATTAGGCGCTCACGTCTCGATATCCGGATCTGTAGATAAGGCGGTGGATAGGGCCAAGGACCTAGGATGCACGACCTTCCAGATCTTCACGAGGAATCCTAGGGGATGGACCGCCAAGCCGTTTAAGAAGGGTGAGGTCGAGGAGTTTAGGAGGAAGTTTGAGGAATACGGGTTTAAGGTCGCCGTCGCCCACATGCCCTATCTCCCAAACCTCGCATCCCCCGATAAGAGCGTGTATAGGAAGTCTGTGAATTCGTTGATGGAGGAGCTTAAGCGGACTGAGAGGCTCGGACTCCCCTATCTCGTCTTACATGTTGGAAGCCATCTAGGGAAGGGAATTGAGGGAGGGATTAAGAGGGTTGCCAGCGGAATTAACAAGGCATTCTCGAAGGTCGATAATGATGTGATGCTATTGTTGGAGAACATGGCGGGCCAGAAGAACAGCGTTGGATCGAGATTCGAGGACATAAGGAGGATAATAGACCTAATAGAGGATAAAAGCAGGATCGGAGTATGCTTCGACACATGCCACGCATTCGCCGCAGGATACGACCTCAGAACCAAGAAGGCTGTAGAGAACACCATAAAGGACTTCGATAAGATAATTGGATTAAAGATGCTTAAGGTGGTTCACATAAACGATTCAAAGGGAGACCTGGGAAGCTGTATAGATAGGCATGAGCACCTCGGACTCGGTAAGATAGGATTGAGGGGGTTAAAGGAATTCGTCCACCATCCAGCGATAAGACCCTTACCATTGATCTTAGAGACACCCGTCGATTCACGCGGGAACTTCAAGACGAATCTAGCAAAGCTTAAGAAGATCTATCAGGGATAGGTTTGTTGAAGTTTATGAAGCGTGTGATGAGGATTCTCCGCTGGATTAGGGCAAAGTTTCTCACAAAGACATTCTTGAAGTTCGCGATAGTCGGTGGAAGCGGGGTGGTCGTGAACATGCTCGTCTTCCTCATCCTAACAAACTATACATCCATCCATCACCTAGTTGCGAGCGCCATAGCAACTGAGACAGCCATCCTAAACAACTTCACCTGGAATCATCTCTGGACCTTTAGGAGGAGGGGGAAGATGAACATACTCGTGAGGATCGCGGCCTTCCACGGCTCCAGGATCTTGGGATTAGTCGTGACGGTCGCCGGACTCTATGTTTTATCAGATCTCCTAGGATTCCCCATGAATCCATCCTATGTCGTCGCGATAGGGCTTGGGGTTATAGCGAACTTCCTCACGAGCGACCTCTTCGTCTGGCCTGAATCCTAGGCTTGACCCCATAGACCCTAACTCTATCCAAGACCCCGGATCTATCAAGCGCTAAGAGTATCATGTAGCCTAGGATTGATCCCGGAACCGAGCTTAAGGCCCATCCAAGCCAGAATATTGGGAGGAATTCGAGGGCTCCTCTCTGCTCTAGGACTCCGAGTATCTTAACGTCTCCTATTGCTGGTGCGAGGATGAAGACGGATATGGTTCCGCCGATCAATACGGTTCCAATAGGTTCCATCAAGGCCGCCGAGTATCTGAGAAACCTATTCCTCGACCTAGACGTTATCATGTATGCGAGACCAACTATCAATGCTCCTGGAACTCCTCCTGGGAATGCGTAGAGGGTTCCGACCCCGATCATATTCCTTATTATTCCTATTAAGAGGGCTGTGAGCATCCCCCACCATGGCCCGAGGATGACTCCGGTCAGCGCGTTTATGAGATGCTGGGTTGGATAGGCCTTGGTCGTGAGGAACTGGAACCAAGTTATGGGCGAGAGAGCTACCCCTAGAGCCGTGAAGACCGTTAGAAGCGTTATCCTCCTCAGCTGAATGCCATCCAACCCACACTCAATGGACGCAATCTCCTTATAACCATGCGTGTTTAAGACTAGCTGGGATGAGCGGCCTATTCGAGAGATTCATCGGGAAGAAGACGATCATAGTCGGAGAGGTTGGATCTGGGAAGACCCTCCTACTCAGCAGATTCCTCGACCAATTGGTGAGAAGCGGGCTTAAGGATAGGGTCACGGTGATCGAGATGGCCCCGAATATGGGGGGTGTGGGTGGGACGGTCGAGAACTATACGAGGAATGTCACATGTGTTAAGTATCTCAAGCCATGGAGGATAATCCCGCCCAGGACTATGGGGAAGAGTCGTGAGGAGGTGATAAGGTATGCGAGGCTTAACATGCTCGCCTTGAAGCCCTTGATAGAGGAGTATCTTAGGAATCCGACCGAGATCCTCCTCATAAACGATCTCACGATCTACCTCCATGCAGGAGAGGTCGAGGACATAATCCAGCTCATCAACATCTCGAAGACCTTCACCGCCACCGCCTATGAGGGCGAGAAGCTCGCGGATGATAAGGGCTCTGGAATAACGGATAGGGAGAGGAGATCCTTGGATAGGTTGAAGGGGCTTGTGGACGAGGTCTTGAGGCTCAGCTAGCTTAGGTTTTTTACGTAACCCTACGATGGAGATCTCGATGAAGATACCTAGAGCTTTAACCATAGCTGGATCGGACTCTGGTGGCGGGGCTGGGATCCAAGCGGATCTGAAGACCTTCGCAGCCCTCGGAGTTCACGGGATGAGCGCCCTAACCGCCATAACCGCTCAAAACACCCGTGAGGTGACCATGGTGCACGACATACCGGTGGAGATGGTTAGGGAGCAGATTAGGGTGGTGGTGGAGGATATCGGGGTCGACGCCGTCAAGACCGGAATGCTCCACACGAGCGAGATAATCGAGGCCGTGGCCTCGGAGCTTAAGGGAATAGATGCTCCCTTGGTCGTCGACCCGGTGATGGTGGCGAAGAGTGGGGCGAGGCTTCTGAGAGAGGATGCCGTCAAATCCTTGATCGATGAGCTGATACCGCTGGCCACCGTCTTAACCCCAAACGCCGGAGAGGCCGAGGTCTTAACAGGATTCAAGGTCAGGAGCCTAGAGGATCAGAAGAAGGCTGCTCAAAAGATCTCGGAACTCGGGGTCAAGGCGGTTGTGGTTAAGGGAGGCCACATCCCCGGAGAGAGGGTGGCCGATGTCCTCTACTTTGATGGAGAGTTCAAGATCTATGAGTCGAGGAGGATTGAGAGCAGGAATACTCACGGAACTGGATGCTGCTTCGCCTCCGCGATAGCCGCCGAACTCGCCAAGAACACCCCAATACCCGAAGCCGTTGGGATCGCTAAGAGATTCGTCGAGGATGCTATCAGATACGGTTTCCCAGTCGGCGGAGGCCATGGCCCAATAAACCCGGTTGGGAGATTGATCGAGGACGCTGAGAGATTCAAGGTCTTAGAATCGATGAGGAGGGCCGTGGAGATCCTCGAATCCATGAACATCTCAAAATACATCCCAGAATCTCAATCGAATCTAGTGATGGCGATCGATGGAGCGGACAGCCTATCAGACGTAGCAGCGATACCCGGAAGAATTGTGAGGATCTATGATGGGGTTAAGGCTTCGGAGGCTCCATGGTTCGGGGCGTCGAGACATGTAGCGAACGCGGTCTTAACGGCCATGAAGTTCGATCCCAGAGTTAGGTCGGCGATGAATCTAAGATATGATGAGAAGCTTATCGAGGCGGCCAAGAATCTAGGATGGGTCGTAAGCTTCTACGATAGGAGGGAGGAGCCTGAGGAGATTAAGAGGCTTGAGGGGAGGACCGTCCCATGGGGTATAGAGGTGGCCGTGAAGAGGGCTGGTGGAAGGGTTCCAGACCTAGTCTATCATCTAGGAGATTGGGGTAAGGAGCCTATGATCTTAGTCTTCGGAAGAGACTCGATGGATGTCGTGGAGAAGGTTAGGAGGTTGATCGCCGAGGCATCTAGATGATCAGCGGTATTCCCACCTCATCACCATTCAGAGGCGGATCCACATCATCCAAAACTATATTGATATGGGGGTATTTGGGTTTAGCTCGGCAAGGCTTCTAGGGTTAAGCTATACTTCCTCGCTATCTTCAAGAGCTTATTCTGAACCTTCCTCACATAGACTCGATAGTAGCGGCCTGGAATATAGATTCTCACCAAGCTCCCCTCCTCCTCGATCCTAAAGTCCGGTATATGCTTCTGAAGCGTGTTCATTATCTGCCTGATCGGAGCCCTCGGCTTCCTCCTCTCCTCAAGCTTCTTCACGGGGACGACGAAAGTCCTCTCCCCGAAGACGTATAGCTCGTAGAGTGGTTCATCGGTTAAGAGGTCCTTGACTATGACGGTCGGCCTCGCTAGATCCGCCTTCCTCAACCCCGCTGGAACCTTTACAGTCATCTCCAAGACGTAGATCGATTGGATCTCACCCTTATCCATGAAGATAACCGTATCTATTATCGATGGGAGCAATCCGACATCAACCCTATTCGCAACCCTTTGAATGGCATCTATCGGGGATGTCGCGTGAATCACCCCAACCATCCCTATCCCGGCGAGCCTGAGATCTATGAAGAGGTCGAAGTCGCTTGAATCCCTTATCTCATCGAAGATCGTGTAGTCGGGTCTGCTCAGGAGGAGGACATCGTGTAGCTCGCTCTGCCTCGCCGCCGCCTTCGAATACTGGGTTATGTCGGGTGAGACCCTCAGATCCCTCGGGCTCTCGATCGTCTTGACGACCTTATTAAGGGAGCGATAATATTCGGCTAGGGCTTGGGCGAAGGTAGACTTACCCATTCCAGGTGGGCCTGCTATCAGGATTCCCTCAGCCCTATTCTCAAGCCTATCGACGACCTCTGGTGGTAGATAGTAGTCTCTTAGATCTCTCCTTATGACTGGCTTGACGAGGGTTAGCTCGAATCCATCCGAGAATGGCGGCCTCGTGATCACAACCCTATAATCTTTTAGCTGGAAGATCTTAACCCCGGGCTTATCTATCTCTAGGAAGGCGTCAACCCCAAAGCTCTTATAAGCCTCCCTCATAAGATGGGCTATCAGCAATTCAAGCTCATGCCTTGAGACAGGCTTCTCAGATATCTCGACAAACCTCCACCTACCTGGAACCCCTCGCTTAACCCTCGGCGGAAGCCCCTCCTTTATATGGATGCTCATGACATCCTCCTCGAAGAGCTGGGCTATCGAGAATGGGGGTGGGGGAAGCTCGTAGAGAAGCCTTAAGCCCATAGACTCGGCGAGCTGGGCCATCACAGGATCACATGTAAGGATCGCGGCGTTCAGCCTCGCGGCCTCCTCAGCTATCAATAATCTATCGCTCTTCTCCCTATCTCTCAGGTCTCCGACATAGTCGAGCTTGACCCCGGTCTCTTCGCATGCGTTGACTAGGTCTTTAAGCCCCTCCATGGCCATAGTGTCTCCTTGAGATGCTTGATCCTCAACCTTCTTCAACAAAACCCGGTGGATGAGAAGCCTACCCCTCACTCGCCCCTCCCTAACGAGGTGGGAGGCGGCCTTCAGCTGGATAGCCGATAGGTCCGGTAGGATTATTTCCTCCATCGCCGCTCAACTTTCTCGCCTACGCCTCAGTAGCCGAACTAATAAACTATAACTCGATCATCTAGCTCGAACACGATCTCTAAATCCTAAGATGTCCAGGAATCCTGGGAGAGCTTGGATAAGGGGGTCAGGTGTTGGGCGGCGAGGGTTGAGAAGAATAGGGCTGAAGAGGTGAGGAAGAGGCTTCTAAAGCTCGACATCCTGAATCCCAGATTAAAGCCCTTCGAGAGGAATGGATTCATCTATTTTCCCCTAAAAGATCAGGAAAAGGTTGACGATATCCTCGGAGAGCTTAATGTATCCGTGGTGGCCGCGGACTTCGAGGAGAGGCCGGAGAGGCCGAAGAGCTTAGAGGAGATCCTCTCAAACAAGCTTCCAAGAGAGCTACTCGACCTCCTCCCCTCATCCTACGACCTAATCGGGGACATAATCTTGGTCGAGATCCCGCATGAGCTTAAGCCCTATGAGAAGCTTGTGGCCGAGGCTCTCATGAAGCTACATCCAAGAGTAAAAACGGTCTTATCGAAGGAGGGGGCGACTAGGGGAGCGTATAGGTTGAGGGAGTATAGGATTATCGCGGGCTTAAACAGATTCGAGACGATTCATCGAGAACATGGATGCGTTTATCGAGTGGACCTGAGGAAGGCATTCTTCAATCCTAGGATGTCTGGTGAGAGGATTAGGGTTGCAAGATCGGTCTCAGAGGGCGAGAAGGTTTTAGACATGTTCGCCGGAATAGGATCGTTCTCAATACTCATAGCGAGGAAGCAGCCCACCGCAACCATAGTCGCGATAGAATTGAATCCCGAAGCATATAAGCTCATGTTAGAGAACATTAAGCTGAACAGGGTTGAGGATAGGGTGAAGCCGATCCTGGGAGACTGCAGGGAAGTTCTCAAACAGATTCATGAGGAGTTTGACAGGGTGATAATGGACCTCCCGCACAGCTCGATAAACTACCTCGACTTAGCGTTAGAAAAGACCAAGCAAAATGGAATAATACATCTATACTTGGTTGGCGTCGGAAGAGATCCTGTTGAGGATGCGCGTGAGACGGTTTTGAAGAAGGTTCGAGGCCTAGGATTCGATGTGGATATATTTTATGCGAGGAGGGTTATGGAGATAGCCCCGCGGAAATCCACGATAGTCCTAGACCTCAAGGTTAAGTGTGGATGAATCAACCTTATTATCCGATGTGATATATCATTAGGGAGGGAGGTTGTTATGAGCTGGGGCACGATCACGGCCTCGACGATCGCCTGCATCTTGGCAGTACTCCTCATCTTCTCATGCCTCCAATATCAGGTTCTAAGCTCAGATTACATGAACCTGTATAACAGCTACCATCGCCTCAAGGGTGAGTATGATCGGCTCAAAGCAAACTATACGGATTTGTACGGTCGATACGGCTCTCTTAAGGACAGATATGAGGGACTTCAAGAGGATTATCGAAAAGCCTTATCGAGGTTGAAGGTGGTCTCCGAGGAGAACAGCGAGCTGAAGGAGAATTATAGCAGGCTCACCGATAGTTATGAGAAGCTTAAGCTCCAGCTCGATGAAACGAAGAGGAGATATGAAGAGTTGGAGGAGAAGTACAGGGACCTGGTGTCAAAGTGTTCTGAGATGGAGGTAATTCTTCCAAGGATTAAGGGAGGGTTGAAGGAGATCTCAGACAGGATCCTCACCCCAAGTGATCGAATACCGGACATGTTGAGACAGGCGAGCCCGGCGATGGTCGAGGATGTGGTTTATGGGGAGCTCGGCTTGAGAGCTGAAAACCCTCCTGAGGTCAAGGCTAAGAAGGTTCTTGAGTGGATCATGCTAAATCTAGAATACTTGGACGACGACTTCCATCAATACCTAACCGACCATGAATTGAGGTCGCATCAAGACTTCCTCTCACTGCCAAATGAGACTCTTGCCAGAGGAGGTGGAGACTGCGAAGACCTAGCAACCCTAACCTATGCGATGCTCAAGGCAGTTCTCGGAGAGGACGAGCAAATCTACCTAGTCTATATCTGCGACGGAACGTGCCACGTGGCCACCATATACAAGCATGGGAATAAGATCATGGTATTGGATCCGGCTGGAGCCTATGTGACTGATGCGAGGATGCTTTTGGAGATGTCTATGAATAGGGGGTTAAACAGGTATAGGGTTTGGCTGAACCCGCTCGCGATAAGGCGGGAGGGGAAAGAGTTTTTGATGGAGAATGGATTCGCCGAACTAGTCTATATGAAGGCTTCAGGCATCGAGGGAAAGGCTTACAAGTTCATGAAAGCTGAAGACGCCGTGGCCCTCTGGCTTAACCATTGGAGAGGACAGATGGCTAACCCGAGAATAAAGATGGTGGCGAACGACACCTTCGTCAAGACCTTCACCTCAACCAAAGAATTCTTGGATTGGATGGAGAAGTCGGCTTGACCGCGATCAGAGTATTTATACATGGCGTGAGGTTTACTCAGTTGGGAGAATGGGGGTTAAGCTTAGGGATATAATTCCTCCAGAGGCGATGGAGAAGATAAGCCTCGAAGCCCTAGCAGGTAAGGCGATCGCCCTCGACGCCTACAACATCCTCTACCAGTTCATCACGATAATTAGGGGTCCTGATGGGAGACCTCTCATGGATAGGAGAGGTAGGATCACCAGCCATCTAAGCGGAGTCTTCTTCAGGACAATAAACTTCATGAAGCTCGGGATCAAGCCGATATTCGTCTACGATGGGAGGCCTCCAGAACTCAAGATGAAGACCGTTGAGAAGAGGGAGGAGAGGAGGGCTGAGGCCGCGAAGCTCTATGAGATGGCCTTGGCGGAGGGTAGGATCGAGGAGGCTCAGAAGTATGCGAAGCAGGCGGCGACCCTAAACGAGTTCATTGTCGAGAGCTCGAAGAGGTTATTGAGGCTCATGGGGGTTCCGATAGTTCAAGCTCCAAGCGAGGGAGAGGCTCAGGCGGCATATCTTGTTAGACGTGGAGACGCCTACGCCTCTGGATCACAGGACTTCGACTCCCTCCTCTTCGGATCCCCTAGACTCGTCAGGAATCTCTCGATAGTTGGGAGGAGGAAGCTTCCTGGGAGGAAGGAGTATGTCGAGGTCGAGCCCGAGATAATATACTTGGATAAGCTCCTAGACTCTCTCGGGATCACGAGGGAGCAATTGATAGATATTGGAATCTTGGTTGGAACGGACTACTGTGAGGGGGTTAAGGGAGTTGGGCCTAAAACGGCGTTAAAGCTGGTTAAGGAGTATGGCTCCGCCGAGAAGGTCTTGAAGGCGTTGGGGAAGAGCTTGGAGAGAGATCCAGCCGAGATTAGAGAGCTGTTCCTAAAACCGAGTGTCACTGAGGAGTTTGAGGTGGTGTGGAGTGAGCCCGACTATGATGGGATTAAGAGCATGCTCTGCTATGAGCACGACTTCTCCGAGAATAGGGTTGAGAAGGCTTTGAACGAGCTCAAGTCGGCGTTGAAGAAGAGTAGGGGGGTTACGAGCCTAGATCAATGGCTCTAACCAATTCTAGTGTTCTACAAGAAGAGTAGGGGGGTTACGAGCCTAGATCAATGGCTCTAACCAATTCTAGTGCTCTACCTCTTCCCTCTTGATGAGCTCCACGACCTTCCGCTCAGCATCCAAGCTCAAGACTCTCACCTTATCCCTTATCTCAAGCCTCATCAACATGTGTCTAAGCTCTGGAAGGGTTAGATCTATTCCACGCTTCCTAAGCTCTTCGAGTAGGTTTAGCTCTAGGGATTTTCCCCCAAGCTTCTCCAAGACCTCAACTATCCTCGAGTAAGCCTCGCTTCCAGGCCTCGAAATATGTTTAACCGCCTTCTTACCAGCCCTCTTCATATCCTTCAACCTATCATGGTCAGCTGCCTCTCATGATATCTCAATAGCTCCCCAACCCTCTCATACTCCTTAATCATCTGCGGGGAGATGCTGGGCTTAACGATCTTCAAAGCCTCCTCGAAGTCGATCTTCGAGACATACTCCGCGTCGAGACTCCTCCTAAGAGCGTTCATGGCCGCCTCCCTGCAGAGAGCCGCTAGATCCGCTCCCGAATATCCCTCGGTTCTGGAGGCAAGCTCCTTCAAGGATACATCGGGTGATAGGGGCATCTTCCTCGTATAGATCTTCAAGATCTCATATCTCCCCCTCTCATCCGGCGGTGGGACGTAGATCAGCCTATCAAATCTTCCAGGTCTTAGGGCGGCTGGATCCATTAGGTCGGGCCTATTCGTCGCGCCGATAACCATGACATCTGAGAGCTCCTCTATCCCATCTATCTCGGCTAGGAATTGGCTTGCAACCCTGTTCGCGACTCCGGATGAGTCGTCAATCATATCCTTCCTCGATATTATCGACTCGACTTCATCGAAGAAGACTATGCATGGGGATGCTTGCCTAGCCTTCCTGAATATCTCCCTTATCGCCTTCTCGGATTCGCCGACCCACTTATTGAATATCTCAGGCCCCTTTACCGAGATGAAGTTCGCCTCACTCTCAGTCGCTATCGCCCTCGCGAGCAGGGTCTTACCGCATCCAGGCGGGCCGTATAATAATATGCCCTTAGGAGGCTTGATTCCAAGCCTCTCAAACTTCTCGGGATACTTTAGGGGCCATTCAACCGCCTCTATAAGCCTCCGCTTAACATCTTCAAGCCCTCCAACATCCTCCCACCTAACGTTTGGAACCTCTATCTCAACCTCTCTTAGAGCTGTCGGCGTTATCTCCTTGAAGGCGTTCATGAAGTCCTTCATGACCACGACTAGATTATCCAAGATCTCGGGTGGGATCTTCTCCTCGCTGAAGTCTATGTTCGGCAGAATTCTCCTAATCGCCTTCATCGCCGCCTCCCTGCATAGCGCTGCTAGATCCGCTCCAGTATATCCTCTAGTTATCTCGGCGAGCTTATCGAGGTCAACGTCCTCCGCTAAGGGCATGCCCCTAGTATGTATTTGGAGGATTTCCTTCCTCCCATTCCTGTCGGGTATCCCTATCTGTTGTGGCCCAATTACTGGCCCTAATGGATGGCCTCGAGGGTCGAGGGCGTTCGGCCTATTCGTCGCGCCGATAACTATTACTTGACCCCTTGACTCGAGGCCATCCATTAGGGCCAGTAATTGGGCCACAACCCTCTTCTCAACCTCTCCCGTCACCTCGCTTCTCTTAGGAGCGATGGCGTCGAGTTCGTCGATGAATATTATCGATGGAGCTTCCTCCTCCGCCTTCCTAAAGATCTCTCTAAGCCTCGCCTCGGTCTCGCCATAATACTTGTTCATGATCTCAGGGCCATTTATCAGGATGAAGTTCGCCTCAGCCTCGGTCGCGACCGCCTTAGCCAACAAGGTCTTACCGCATCCAGGCGGGCCATAGAGCAAGACGCCTTTCGGCGGATCTATTCCAAGCTTCTGGAATAGCTCTGGATATCTTAGTGGGAGTTCTATCATCTCCCTTATCCTCTGGATCTGCTCTTGCAGTCCTCCAATATCCTCGTAGGTTACACTCGTCCTAAACGCCCTCTCTTGGACAACCTTGCTGTGGATGACGAGCTTTGTCTTCGGGGTTATCTTAACTATCCCGGATGGCCTTGTCTGGATGACGGCGAAGGTGAATAGGTTTCCGAAGAATAGGACTGGGACTATGTTCTTCTGGACGAGCGGATACTCTATCAACCTGCTCTTAACGAGCCTCGTGAAGTTCTCATCAGGTCTTATCGAGGAGCTCACCGGCGCCAATACGACTAGTTGAGCCTCCCTCACGTTCGCCTTCCTAACCGTCACCCAATCGTTTAGCGAGACTCCTGCGTTGCTCCTGATATATCCGTCTATCCTGATCACATCCTTCTCATCTTCGAGGTATCCTAGCCAGAGGGTTGCGGCCGCTATCTTCCTACCCCTTATCTCGACCATGTCTCCGGTCTGGAATCCGGCTGACGCTCCAACCTCTCTATCTATCCTCGCTATACCATATCCGACGTCTCTTTGCCGTGCTTCAGCGACCCTCAACCTCAGCTCCCTAACCTTCATCTGAATAATCCTTTATGAGACCACTATTTAAGCCAAAGCCGTTCAGAGTTCAACTATGCGTGGCTTAGGTTTATTAGGTTAGAGCCTCGTGCTCATTAAGACATTTATCTCTTGAATATCCTCGAATCCCCTAAGGTATTCCTCGAGCCTCGCAGACGCCCCTTCCTCCTCGGGTAGGGTGAACATGGCCTCGATGACGGACATCCCGAAGGCGAATGGCTTAATCTTCGCATCCCTTAACTCGAACCCGCTTGGAAGGCCCTCCTTGATCTTCTGGATTAAGTTGTTTAGATCTACGTCTTGATCCGCAGGCATTATCCTCAAGAGCATGGCTACCCTGGCCATCCTTCAAGGCCCCCTAAAACCACATGATGGGCAGACATATGGCCTCGCGAGCTCCCTACACTTCTCACATCTCCAGATCCTAACCCTCCCACAGTTCGGGCATGGGAAGCTCACAGCTCGCTCATGCGGATCTATCGGCCTCCTACACGAGGTGCAGAGCGGTAGGACTATCTGCTCGCTCATCTCTTAGATTACCGGCCTAGACCATAATATAAGTTATTTGAGAAGGCTTAGGAGGATAGATGAGATTATCTTCATCATCGTCCTCGGAGAATGGACGATCTTCTTCAAGGAAGTTAATTGGAAGTCCATATCCCCAAACCTCCTCAAATAATCTCCGATCGACGTCTCATCGGCGAGCTTGAAGATCTCGTCATAGAATTTGATAGGGATGTTCTCGATGAGCTTCCTAAGATGGAAGATCTCCTTAAGCTCTCGATAAACCCTCCTCGCCTCCCTCACATAACCGTTCGGATCATTTCCTAGTTCGAGTTCGGATAGGGCTGAGGCCATGTTCATCGATATCAAGCCTCCCATGATCACCCCGCCCCCGGTCGTCGCCTTGACGTGGCCCGCCGCGTCTCCAACCGGTATGAACCTCTCATTTAGCTCGGTCCAAGTCGGCCTCCCAACATATATCGCATATGAGATTCTTCTGAGGACTTTGATTCTCGGAAACTCCTCTGAGATGAATCTACGCATCCTAAGCTCTAATCCTTTGAGCTTGGTCGCAATCCCAATCCTCCCAACCTCCTCGTTTAGTGGGATGAGATATGCGAAGAAGTCTGGGAGATATTCCTTGAAGTATAGGTGGACGAAGCTTGGGTCGAGTCCATGCCCTTGAGCGGTTAGCTGGATTATCGGAATCCATCTCTTCCTATCGGTAGAGGATTCAAGAATCTTTCTCATGAGCTTGGAGCTCATCCCCTCAGCATCGATGACCCAGTCTGCGGAAAATCTCTTATCGCCGAGATCGAGATCAAAGCTCTCTCCAATTCTCTCCACATCCCTCACCCTCACCCCACATGAGATCTCTCCACCCATCTTCTCAACTTCTTCACCGAGCATTCGATCGAACCCCTTTCTGCTTATCACCGCTGCAACCCATCTCCTAGCATCGAGTTTAAACTCGTGGCCTGAGGGTGAGTGGAATATGGCTCCTCTAATGAGGTTTAGAACGTATTTCATGGGCTTTGGGGCGGAGATCCTTTCCAGACCACTTAAGCTCAACAACCCTCCACATCGCTCGGGCGAGCCTATCTCCGAATCCTCCTCAAAGACGTGGAGATCCAAGCCCCGCCTACATATCTCTCTAGCGGCGAGCAAGCCGGCAGGCCCACCACCTATCACAGCGACTTTGGCCATCGTCTAAGACCTGTTTTAAAGCCTTAATAACGTTGATTTCAAAGATTTTAAAGCCGAGGAACTAAACCCCAACCTCACCATTTTTATGGTCAAGCGATCTTCGGAGTTTTAGGGTGAAGGTCTTTCAAGTTAAGCCTATATTCTCAAGCGCTTGATCTGAGGCTCTCCCCTTTGGAGGTGGGAAGCCGAGGATCAGCTTGTGGACGATATATAGGTTGATTTGCCGAGGTGATCTCGCTGCCATAGGGTCGGAAGATTATCACGGATTCTTGGCCAAGCATTCACGCATTTCTCGACTTGAGGAAAGGCTGGAGGGCTGATAGAGATCAATAAATATTTGTGCTTCTAGAATGGATATTCTTATATTCTCTCGTTCCAATAAATATCCGTCTCCCGGAGGGAGGAGAATGGGCTTCTTGTCGAGGTCACGGAGCCGCTTATGCAATGTAGCAGGTGGAGTTCTTGGAATAGTTTTGATCGTGGTTTTACTGCTTGGGATATTAAGCGTGTCAGTGGTTCAGGTCCTAGCAGATGGGATGCCATCTGAGGTTTGGGTTGACGATGATGCTCCTTCAGATTGGTATGATGCAACGCACTTTAAGACTATTCAAGAAGGCATAGATGCCGTAGCTGAGGGCGGTATAGTGCACGTGGCGGAGGGGATATATGATGAGCAGGTCATCATCGACAAGCCGTTGACGCTTGAAGGCCAAGGCGATACAACAATCATAAAACCATCTACTGCCGATAACTTCACGCTTTTCAGCAGAAAATATGGTGGTTCTGATAACACCGCTGCTATAGTTGTGGCCAATGCAAATGCGACAATAAAGAATCTGAAGATAGATGGCTCAGAAATCAGTTCTGTGCCAAGCGGAGCCAACAGGTTCGTCGGCATACTGTATCGTGGTGTTAATGGAACAATTGATTCTGTTACCGTAGATGGAATTAATATAGCCGATGGCATTGCTATATACATTTCATCTATGGGTAAAGAATCTAACGTAGAAGTAAAAGGATGTACAATATTGAATTTCTACAAAAACGGAATTACAGCCAATTACGAGGGACTTACAGTCAATATAACATGATAATAACATTATTGGCTCTGGACCTATAGCTGATGTAGCTCAAAATGGCATCCAAGTTGGCTTCGGAGCCTTACAGTCAATATACATGATAATAACATTATTGGCTCTGGACCTATAGCTAATGTAGCTCAAAATGGCATCCAAGTTGGCTTCGGAGCAACCGGCTCTGTAATGAGAAATACAGTATCAGATATAGCTTACACAGGTACAGACTATGAAGCATGCGGGATTCTATTCTACGATTCAAGCGGAACCGCTACAGATAACAAGGTAACCAACTGTCAAGCCGGTATTGTTGCCCAAGCAAATTCTGGAACATACAATGTGGCTATCGAGAACAACACGATAGATGCAACCGGCCTCACTGGTCTTTCCTATATTGCTGGTACAGGTGCTGTGACATGGGATGAAAATGCTGCCATTACCGTTACCATAAAGAACAACGATCTAACCGGTGCTGGCTATGGTGAGGGAGTTTCAATTGGATCTGAATATGGCGCTGGCACGGTCAATGCTATCATTGAAGGAAATGACATCTCAAACTGGGGGTATGGCGTCTGGATAGGTCCTACAAGCAATGAAATCAAAATCAATTTCAATAATATTGAAGGAAACCCCGAGTATGGAGTGTGGGTTCATGAATATGTTGGTGTTGTTAATGCCGAGAAAAACTGGTGGGGCGACTCAAGCGGTCCAAGCGGTGTTGGCCCCGGCAGCGGCGATCCTGTAAGTGATAATGTTGATTTTGATCCTTGGCTCACCGCTCCAATAACGGTAGTTTCAAGCAAGTATGGAACCAATGAGTTGCTGGAATTCCCCGATTCTAATGTGGAAGTTTATGTTACCGGTTCAGCCACTGTTTACGTCGCAACCTACACATCTAATCCTGGAGCAACCTTCACAGGAGATATAGGCAACTACATAGACGTCTACGTCCCGGATGTCGGCGGATTAACCGAGCTCGAGATCAGGAAGCATTACACCGATGCGGAGATAAATGCTCTAGGCTTGGATGAGCGTAGCTTAATGCTGTACTGGTGGGATGGATCGGCCTGGATTCCATGCTCTGATACGGGCGTGAATACGGGAGAGAACTATATCTGGGCGAAGATAGGGGACGACACAACACCGAGTCTCGCAGACCTCACGGGAACACCATTCGGCGCCGCAGGCAAGCCCCCTGTAGGCGGCGAGATCATCTCGATGAATGAGCCAGCCATAGTAGTGATATTGATTCAGAAAAACCTAGGATATATCATCTTAACGGCTTTGGCAATCGTTGCAGTGGTGGCAGCCATAAAGAGGAGACGCTGAAACAACTCTACACCCTCTTATTTTTATTCAGCAACTAATTAGAGCG
>JAGGTD010000072.1 GCA_021163925.1 Nitrososphaerota archaeon | reverse complement strand
ACCGCTTTGAGAAGCCTGCTGACAACTTCCTCCCTCGATAAGCCCCTGACCTCTATCAGCTTGAGCCTATCCAGCTCTCCCCTAACTATCGAGACGTCGCCGAATATCTTCCCGAGGAACCTTATCAGATCCCTGTTCACGGCGTGCCGCTTCGGATCCTTCTCGCTGTAGAAGAGAAGCTCGCCATCCTTGTAGACGAGTTTGGTTTCCGGGGCTCTAGGCGTGACGTATACCTTGAATGCGACCCCTTTCCCGGTCTCGAAGACTACCTTTTCTATCACCCTTTTATCGAGTTCCATAATCCTTCGGAGAAGATGCTTGCGCAGGCCACGTTTATAGTTTAACGTTAAAGAAGACGCCTTTTTAGGGGTATTTTCCGCGTTTGGATACGAGTTCGTTGATTACGGATTTCGGCGAGAAATGCTTCGCGAAGCATATGCATGATAAACCTTAATCGAGTTTCTGAGGGAGAGGGTGAAATGATCTGGGATGTGGATTTACTCATAGCTGCCTCGGCCAAGGTCGGTCACTAAAGTTAGCTTTAGTGACGCTTGACGAAGGCTCTGAGAAGCTTGAAAACTGGGCGTAAAAGTGGTGGCGAATGAAGCCTGAAGCAGATTATCCTAAGCATGGCTCTGATCCTTCTGCGGTTTAGGGCCTTAATGGTGTCCCAGCCTAAATAGGAGACACTCAGTTGTAAATACTCCAATGTCTTGGTTACTTGCGTCCACCGACTCTGATTAGCTGCTCCGTGCTGAGCACTTTCACATACTTGGAGCCCTTCTCCTTTAGTTTTCGATCATCGGTTATGAGTGTGGCCTGCATCCTCATAGAAGTATGGAGATAGGAGGCATCGTATATCGTTAGACCCTCTTTGCAAGCCAAATCGATTACCTCGTTTTCAGAACCCTTAATCGAATCCATCCTGATAATGGATAGTGCATCACTTATGATTTTTATGAACGATGATGCCGTTTCCTCATCCAGCTTCTTCAACAGTTTATACTCCTTCCATACAACGTTGAGGCATTCGTAGATAGCTAGGTCTAGTGTTAGACCATCAGTGAGCGGGCTTGTTAACCCTCTCTTAATTAGGTTCACGATAGCGCTTGCGTCGAAGATGTACAAGGTTACCTCCCTTCCCTATCCTCTCTTATGAGCCTAGCAACCTCTTCGTCGGATATATGTTGCAGCTTTCTGCTGAGCACCTTGGCTCTCTCCTCGATCTTAAGTAATGCCCGCCTCCTAACCTCTTCTTCTAGGGCTCTCCTAACTACAGGACCTACCTTAACGCCATACAGATCGATGTGAAGCTATGCTTTCTCTTATCGCCCCTTTCTCCTGTATAGCTGGAATGGTAGGGTGAATATTCTGACGGCTCCGGTCGAGTCTCTCTGATCGAATCCAGCCGCCTTCAAGCTTCTTATCTCCGGTGCGAATAACGCGTCCTCAGACTTTCTCTCAATTATCTCGAAGAATCCTTTTTGAAGTCTTATCGTCACTTCTCCATTAACCCATTTCTGGGTTGAGTCTATGAATGCATCCAGGTCTCTTCTTAACGGATGGAGCCAAAGACCGTGATAGACCATGTCGGCCCAAAGCCTATCAAGATCCCGCTTCAACCTAAGCTGCTCCTTCGTCAGGGTTAGTTGCTCGAGATCCTTATGCACGGCTAGGAGGATCGTGGCCGCCGGAGCCTCGTAGATCTCCCTAGACTTGAAGCCTATGATCCCATCTTCAAGGATGTCTATCTTACCGACCCCATACTCCCCTGCAATCAAGTTGAGTTTCATGATCATCTCCACCGGATCCCTCGTCCCATCAACCTCGACTGGGACACCCTTCTCGAATCTTATCGTCAATTCTTTGGGCTCATCCGGCGCTTCTCTCAAGGGCTTAACCCAATAGTACTCCTCCTCCGGGCATGGAGTCTTCAAGTCTTCGAATTGCCCACTTCCTATCGAATGCGACCAGAGGTTAACGTCGCCGCCAATCCTCCCCCTAGCCCTCTTAACCTCGATCCCGTATTCTCTAAGCATCTTCTGCTCTTGGGTTCTGGTGAGGTTGAGTTCCCTAACGGGAGCGATTATCCTTAGATGCGGCCCTGCGTACTTGAAGGCGGCCTCCAACCTGAACTGATCATTCCCTTTTCCAGTCGCTCCATGAGCTACAGCGTCAATCCCCTCCCTGAGAGCGATCTCCGCGGTCTTAAGTCCTATCAAGATCCTGCTCATCGAGGTTCCGACCGGATATCCTTCATAGCTTCCATTAGCCTTAATGCATTTATGAACATACTCCTTAACGAACTCCTCTTTCGCATCGATAAACCTGAGATCTATCCCAAGCTTCTCCGCCCTCTCCATGGCGAGCCTTATCTCCTCATCTCCCTGCCCAACATCAACCAAGACTCCAACAATGTCCTCGAAGCCGTATCGCTCCCTCAGAAGTATGGCTATAAGGGTTGAGTCAAGCCCTCCGGAGTAAGCTAGGACGACCTTCTTCGACAATCCCATTACGAGCTTTTCCGTCTCAAATAAATATTTTGCAAGTAAAGGCGGGGCTGGAAACTCCGATAAACACCTTCGGTCGAGTCCCTCGAATTTTTCACGCTGGTGGCCAATCAAAGCTTAATGAGAGGTTGGAAATCGCGCCTACAACTTCTTTAAGCGGCCCCTCAAGGGGGCAGGAAGGGCTCTTAAGAGAAGATATCGCAACCAGACCCATGAGATATCTGCTGCAAAACAGAATCGTTGGGATCTTAGATTAAAATGGATCAGGTGGTCATAGCTGTCGAGAACTCGTATGGGAGGCTATGATTTAAAGCTTAGCTAATAGATCTCTACTCGTGAGTAGTGTTGAGGACTTGAGGGATAGGTTGGCGAGGATTCACATAACCTTGAAGATAAGCGGCGAGGAGATTGAGAGCTTGTTGAAGGAGGTATTGGATGCTGCGAGATCGGTTGGACTAAATCCTGAGAGTAGGGTTGAGGGGTTCGCCCTAACCCCCTCCCACGAGGCGGCTGTGATAGGCCTCCCACACCTCAGGGTTGCTAGGGTAAGTGACCTCCTGATGATCTGGGTTAGAGCCCCATACTCCTTGGATAGAGAGAAATGTAGGTACGTTGGACTCGACGCCGACGAATTGTATGAAATGCTCCTAGCAGGAGCAAGGAGGATCGCGGAGATCTTCAGAAGATATTCTAAGAGTGCTGAATATCTTGAGATCTCCCTTCCATGAGAAAATGGCTCTAAAGCGGGGCTCTCTGCAAAATTAATTAAATCTCATGCTTTATCCGGGATGGATATGTGCAGGATGCTTGGGATAATCGGCGTTAACTCCGTCACCCCCCTCAAGCATCTAATTGACGCTGAGTGCTCGCTTCTAAGGCAAGCTGAGCTTGGGAGGCAGGGGGATGGATGGGGAATAGGCTATTATTTAGATGGTTCTGCAAGGTTGTTTAGGAGCGAGAAGCCCGTCTACTCCGAACCCGATCTCTATAGGAGGGTCGCCGCCTCGATCTCATCGAAGATCATAATAGCCCATGTTAGGAAGGCGAGTAACCCGAGGGGCTTGCCTAGGGATAAGTTGATAGGGATTGAGAACTCCCAGCCCTTCAAATACCATAACAGATTGTTTGCGCATAACGGGATGATCAGGGCGGTGGATGAGGTGACGGAGTTCTTGGGAGAATATAGGTCTATAATCATGGGAAACAATGACAGTGAGGTTTACTTCGCACTCCTAATGAGGGGATGGGATCTGGAAGGAGATGTATATAGGGCGTTGAAGTGGATTGAAGAGATCTTCTCGAAGGTTATAGAGTCCTCCTATAAGGATGGGAATCCTTTCACGAGCCTAAATGCGATATTCTCGGATGGGGAGAAGCTTTACGCCTACAATAGGTATCTTGAGGGAAGTAACCTAAAATCTGTATGCTACAAGGATTCGCCATACTATACCCTAACATTTCTAGATCGGGGAGATGTGCTCATCGTAGCCTCTGAAAAACTCTGGAGGGATGAGGGCTGGATGAACTTGAGAAATGGAGATCTATTAACTGCTTGGATCGACGGGGAGAAGGTCAAGTATGATGTTGAGCATGTTCTAGGCTAGAATCCATTATAGTGCACTATCTCCTCAAGCCTCTTCTTGCTCGGCATCTCAGGTTCTTCGTCTGGATAACCTAGGGTGATCATGGCGACAACCTTTAGATGATTCGGTATGTTCAGTAATTTTCTTACCTTTCCTTCATCGAAGTCTCCTATCCAGCACGATCCAACCCCTTGAGCCGCCGCCGCTATGACCATGTTCTCCAAGGCTATCGCGACATCCACCGTAGACCACTCATCCCTCTTATCCCCGCATCCAACGATGACGACGGGAGCATCCTTGATGAACCTATTCCAAGTCCCCCTTATCAGACCCTCCTTGAGCTTTTGATCCGTTACGACTATGAAGTGCCATGGCTGGAGATTGTTCGCGGATGGGGCTAGCCTCCCCGCCTCCAGAATATTCTTCAAGACATCTTCTGGAATGGGCTGCCTCTTATATCTGCGTATGCTCCTACGCTTAAAGATGACATCCAGAAGCGACATGGCATCATTTCCTACGAGTTCGGTGGATTAAAAGTTTATGCTCAAAATCCTCCGTGCGAAGGTAATTTAAAAACAAACATTCGAGGAGCATGGAATTTTCTGCATGAGCATCTTGGGAGATGGAAAGGTATATGCTTAGGGCTGATCCCTACCTATTTGGAGGGGGAGAGGGGTTGAGGAAGAAGATACCCTTCGTTCCCTCTCCACATGACGTGGTCAAGAAGATGCTCTCGATAGCCGACCCGAAGCCTGATGAGCTTCTAATAGACCTCGGATCCGGCGATGGAAGGATGGTGATCTCGGCGGCCAGAGATTATGGGTGTAGGTCTCTCGGAGTTGAGATAGATGATGTGCTGATAGATCATTCTAGGAGGAGGATTCAAAGGCTTGGGCTTAAGAACGCTGAGATCGTTAAAGCGGACCTACATCAATTCGATCTATCGGATGCCGACATTGTCACCCTATATTTACTCCCCGAAACCCTTAAGGTCTTGAAGCCGAGGCTCCTCAACCTGAAAAGAGGTGCGAGGATAGTCTCTCATGATTACAGGATACCAGGACTAGAGCCCGATGAAGTCTATATCGTTAGATCTGAGAAGACTGGGAGGAATCACCTAATCTACCTCTATGAGATCGACTAATAGTATGGCAACCTCTTGATCCTCGACCAGCTCAAAGCATACTTCAATAGAGATGGGTCCATCCTAAGCACCTTTAGAACCGTTTTCCCAATTCCTGAGCCTGAGCGATACTCTGCCGCGACGCATTTGACGATCTTCTGGCCCTTCTCGGATTCGAGTAGATTCCTGATCTCCATGGCGAGCATGTAATCTTTTCCTACAAGGTTCCACCACTTCTCCTCATATTCCCTTAACTGATTGGCTGATGTATCGCCCTCCTTCAAAGCCTTTGCCGCGACCTTTCCAGCGATTCTCCCACATGCGATAGATGATAGACATCCCATCCCAAACAATGGATTCACTTGTCCAGCGGCCTCTCCAACGGCCATATATCCGTCCGTATAGCTCGGGGTCATCGGCCCTCCAACCGACACGATTCCAGCCATTTTCCGAACGATCCTATACTCCCGAAACCTCTCTTTCAGCAGTTTTTCAAGATAATATCTTGGCGAAGCCCTAGATCTCCTAACCCCGAGCCCCACCCTCAGCATTCTTTCACCTATTGGGACCATCCAAGCATATCCTCCAGGAGCTACATCGGATCCGAAGATGACTTCTATGACTTCCTGATCGATTGGATGCGGGACCTCGATCTCATATTGTAGGCAGACAGCATCATCTCTCGCCCTCTTCAAGCCTACCCACTCAACGCTTAAGACCTTAAATCCCTCAGCTCCTATGACGAGCTTGGATCTATATTCGCCTCCACCCGAGACCGAGACTATCCATCCACCCTCTTTTCTCCTAATTCCCTTAACCCTAGAGGCTGTCTTTAGGATCGCCCCCGCCTCGACCGCCCTCTCAGCCAAATACCTGTCAAACCTACTCCTATCCACGACATAGATCTTAAAGGGAAGCTTGAAGCACGAATTCCTGTAGGATATCTTCACAGCTTGAGGTCTTGCTTGAATAACGTGGTCGGGGACCTCAACCTCCAGCAATTGGCAGCCCCTGACGGTCAGCATCCCAGTGCAGTGCTGGGGGAGCCCAACCGCTTCATGTTCCTCAAATAATCCAACCTTGAATCCGGCTGACGCTATCTCCCTCGCGGCTGAGGAGCCTGCTGGCCCCGCTCCAATCACTATCGCGTCGAAATCCATGGCTAAGTCTTTTCCAGGGATTCGTATATATGTTTAAAAGCCTGTATCGGTTTTGACTCGTCGAGATGGGAGTTGAGAAGGCTGTTATCTTGGCTAGAGGCTTGGGGACTAGGATGCAGAGACCTTCCAAGAACTTGAGGCTGAGACCCGATGTTATGAGGTTTGCTGAGAGGGGGTGGAAGGCCTTCATACCGATTCGTGGAAAACCCTTACTCGATTACACGATAAACTCTCTGAGAAGTGTCGGGGTTAAGGAGATATGCCTCGTGATAGGGCCGGAGCATCTGGAGATGAGGAGATACTATGAGGAGCTTGACGAAAGCCTAGATGACATATCCATTCAATTCGCGATCCAAGAGAAGCCCCTTGGAACCGCCGATGCCGTCTATGCTGCGAGAGGGTTCGTGGGAGATGATTCGTTCATGGTCATGAATGGGGATAACCTGTATCAGGTTGACGCCATCAAGATCCTCAAGGAGCAGGTCGATGAGATCTGCTATGGGATAGGATTTGAGATGAATCATCTGATAGCTAAAGGGAATTTCAGCGCTGAGAGGATAAGGTCATTCGCGGTGATGGAGGTCGATGAGGAGCTGAACTTGGTCAGGATAGTTGAGAAGCCGCCTAATCCCGAGAGATATAGGACGAGATATGGGATCTTGGTGAACATGAATCTCTGGAGATTCACGCCTCACATCTTCCAAGCATGTGAGAGGATAGAGCCGCATCCCATCCGAGGGGAGTATGAGATCACATCCGCGATCCAACTTCTAGTGGATGAGAGGATCGTGCCGGTCAAGGTGATACCCGTCGAGGCGGGAGTCCTAGACCTAACCTATAAGAGCGACATACCCTCCATTGAGGAGAAGCTTGAGAAGTTCATCGCAAGTTCTAAATCCGAGACTTAAACGTTTCTGAGCCAAAAGAGTTCTTTATGCTTAAATATTTCTGGTGTTACATTTAGGTTGCCATGGTGTCACTTTACAGGCTCAAGAAGCTACTCCCAGCCCTTCTAACTATCCTACTATTGGCCTCGATGATCGGATCTGTATTGGCTGAGGAGAAGCCCGTGGTAGTCGCGACAACCTCCGTGATCGGGAGCGTGGTTAAGGATCTCGCGGGGGATAGGGTTGATCTCTATGTGATCACGAGCCCAGCCATTTGCCCAGCCCACCACGATATCAAGCCCAGCGATGTCTACACGTTCTCGAAGGCAAGCCTCATACTCTATCATGGATTCGAGCCATGGGTTAAAGACCTGTATGAGGCATCTGGATCTAAGGCCAAGCTCGTCAAGGTCTCTGGGCCATGGAACACGCCTGATGGAATCAAATCATATTACGAGAAGGTTGCATCCGTACTTAGGGATGAGCTTGGAATAGATGTTTCAGATAAATTAAATGAGGTTTTGCCGAAGATAGACTCTCTCGCCGAGAAGCTCAAGTCTGAGGCTGAAAGAACCGAGGTCTCAAAGGTCAAGGTGATCGCGATGAAGTGGGTTGAGGGATTCGTGAAATGGCTTGGATTCGATGTCGTCGCGGACTTCGGCCCCCCAGAGAAGCTCTCATCCGCGGATGTGGAGAAGCTCGTCGAGACAGGAAAGAGGGAAAAGGTTATGCTCGTGATAAGCAACCTCCAGAGCGGGATCAAGTTTGGGGAATCCCTCGCAAGCGAGATAGGCGCTAATCATATAGTCTTGACAAACTTCCCGTGGACCGATCCAGACCTGAAGACGTTGACGGATGTGTTGGAGAGGAATGCGGAGAGATTGATCAAGGGAGCCGAACTATATCGGGTGAGGTCTGTCACGAGCAAGCTGGAGGGCGAGTTAAACCTATACAAGGTTCTCAGCTACTGTCTAATAGCCGTAGCCGTGGTCGAGGCAATACTCCTAGCCTACACCCTTAGAGGGAGAGTTAAGCATTGAACCGCGAAGGGCAGTTCCTTAAGCTTGAGCAACGTGAGGCATATGCGGTCGAACTCATAGATGTCTCGACATATTATTATGGTGAGAAGAGGCCAGCGATAACGGACATTAACTTGAAGATTCCCGTGAATACTCTCTCATTGGTCGTCGGGCCTAATGGTGCTGGAAAGACGACGCTGCTTGAGACGATTCTAGGACTTCTGAAGCCGAGGCGTGGAAGGGTTAAGGTCTTCGGGCATGATATGGCTAAGAGGGCGCAGCTCGTCAGAAAGATGTGCAGCTATCTACCACAGGATTTCATGAAGGACTCGGATGAGCCTTTCCTGGTTAAGGATGTCGTGGCCATGGGGATAGCCTCGAACAGGGATCTCGGGAGGCTCGGGGAAGAGGATTGGAGAAGAGTCTATGAGGCCTTAGAGCTCGTCGGAATGCTGGAGTTCGCTGAGAGGCCCGTTGGAAAGCTGAGCGGGGGACAACAGCAGAGAGTGATGCTTGCTAGAGCGTTGGTTAGGAGGCCGAGGCTACTCTTGCTCGATGAGCCGTTCAGCTCACTCGATAGAGAGTCTCGGAGATCGATCTCTGAAAACCTCCTACCGGATCTCGTGGAGAGTGGATGCACGGTGATCATGGTCAGCCACGACCTGACGTTTAAGCCAACTATATGCGACCTAGTGGTTAGGATGGAGTCGGGGAGGATAGTCGAGGTGGCGGAGGCTTGATCTCAACCCTGCTCCTAAACTCCATCATAGCGGGCTTCATCGCCGGATCTCTATGCGGATGTACTGGAACGATTTGTGGGAGGATGAGGCTGAGCACCATAGCCTTCACCATGGCCCATGCAGCTCTAGCGGGTTCAGCTTTATCGCTACTCCTAGGATGGAATTATCTAATCACTGGGATGTTGTTCGCGGTCTTCACGGCGATAATCTTAGGCCCACTCTCAGACATCCTGAGAATATCGCTCGACACGGCTTCCATGACCCTATTCTCCATCTATAACGCCCTAACCTTCATCTTCCTAATAATGTCACCCGGCCCAACCCTCTCAAGCGAGAAGGTCGGCGGAATCCTCTGGGGAAGCATCTTGGCGATAACCCCAACCTATCTGATAATTTTGATAACGATCTCGATAATCTACGTCATGGTTCTCCAGATATTCTGGGGTAGAATCTCATCGATACTCTTCGATCCGAGGCTCGCCGAGGCCGAGGGAGTGAACGTCAAATTTTACACATACACGCTGTTAATCTTGGCGGGAATGATAGTGGTCTTCACCCTGAAGATCACAGGCGGATTCCTCGTATTCTCCCTCCTCTTCATCCCATCCGCCACGTCGATCCAAATATCGAGAAGCTTAAGGGGGATGATCCTCACGTCATCCATCATAGGTGGGCTCTCATCAACTATCGGGATCTTGATGAGCTTCATCCTCAACCTACCCGTCGGGTCATGCATCGTCATAGGGGCTGCCACGATATTCGCGGCCACATCGATAGCATCGTCGATAATTAGGAGTAGGGTTATCGAGGGTGAGGGGATTGAGGTTGGAAGCTAAGGGAGATCCTCCGAGGATAGGGGATGAGATGCTGAGCTGGGCGATAAGGTTTCATGGACACCTCGGCCCATTCCTAGTTCTCGGCCTAAGGGCGGGGCTAAGAGCCGTGGAACTGTTTGGGCATAATCCCTTCAAGCTCAAGGCAATAGTAACCCTTAAAAGAGCCATACCCTATACATGCTTTCTAGACGGGGTTCAGTTCTCAACCGGGTGCACGCTGGGGAAGGGCAATATAGAGGTCTTGGAGGGCGATGGAATAAGAGTTAGATTCATCCATGAGCGCGGAGAATTGACTCTAATAGTTAGGGATGAGATCTTAGAGGAGGCGTTGAACGCCGAGGATATGGAGGGGGAGGCGTTAAAGCTCTTAAAGCTGCCGCTGGAAAAGCTGTTTGTGGAAAGACATTAAACCAGCCGACACCATTACTCTCCCGATGGGGAAGATAATTAGAGCCGGGGTATCATTTCCAGAGGAACTTCTAAAATCATTCGATGAGATAGTTGAGGAGCTGAATCTGGGGTCGAGATCTAGGGGGATCCAGGAGGCGATGAGAACCTTCATATCCCTAAACGCTTGGAGGCTTCCGGAAAACCAAGAGGTTGCTGGGGCGATATTAATCCACTACTCGCATGAGGAACGTGGGTTGGATGAAAAGCTGATAGATATTCAACATGAATTTCTAGACATAATCCCATCGATGATGCATATACATCTAAGCGAGGACTCATGCCTCCAGATAATCGTGGTTAGGGGGAGGGCGTCTAAGGTGAGGGAGCTGATCAAGGAGCTTAGACGAGTCGGCAGACTCAAGCAACTAAACCATCTACTGATCCCAACATGTTGATCAATAGCTCTGTGATGCGCTTATCGCCGAGTTCAGGAATCTCATTAAGATGTCTGGATAGATCCCAAGCATTAGGGAGATTATAGCCAAGATTAGTAGGGGTATAGTCATTATATATGGAGCTCTCCCGATGTTCCTCAACTCATTCGGCAATGGGCCGAAGAATATCCTCTTAACGGGCCAGAACGTGTAGATCAGCGTAAGGAACGTTGCGAAGATCCCTATCAAGGCTATTACGAGACCTGTTGTTGAGCCGTGGAATCCCTGCCTGAATATCCCGACGAACATTATCCATTCAGCCTGAAATCCGCTCAACGGAGGTATCGCCGAGAGTGTCATGGCGCCGATCACGAAGAGCGCGGCCGTCAAGGGCATCCTGCTCGCGAGACCGCCCATCCTCCTCATATCTCTCAGTCCTGTCTGATGAACCAATATTCCAGCCACGGAGAAGAGTATGCACTTCCCAATTAAGTGGTTTATAGAGTAAAATATCCCGCCAGCTACTCCCAGGGTTGCGCAACTTGCGATACCCAGTAGCGAGTAAGCATTTTGACTAATGCTTGAGCATGCGCATAATCGTTTTACATCGTCTTGAGCGAGGGTTAGAAATGCTCCATAAATCATGGTTATGACGGCCCAAACCATTAACGGTATGCTGAAGATCCTGAAGGTCTCGATCATGTGCTGGATGAGAAGCCTAACCATCACATAGCTACCTAATCCGGCGGTTATAGCCACGACCGGCGCGGCACATGTCGGGAACTCTGCGTAGACCCATGGAGCCCATACATGGAATCCGAATACCGCCGTCTTAACCAGCCAGCCGATGAGTATGAAGAAGCATACCAGGAATGCGTAGGTCCCTGTTAGGGATGAGAGGGTTGAAACCTCGAAGCTTCCCGTCTTCACATATGCCAGCACGACACCTATCAAGAAGAGCGCGGCGCCTATATGGCTCCATATGAAGCACATGATTGCAACTCTATGCCTATCACTGTATCCAAATAGATCTAATAGGAAGTAGGATGGTATGAGGACAAGTTCGATGAAGAGATATAGTTCGACTAGGTTTGTGGATAGGGATATGCCTATAAAGCCTACCACGAAGAGCGTGTAAAGCGCGAAGTAGAGTCTGTAAAGCCCCCAATCGTCACCTCCATAGATTGACTCTATTCTATGTCTCATATATGGGATTGAGTATGCGGCGCACGCGGTGCAGATAAGATTTGCGATTAAAGCTACCGGTAGACTTAGCCCATCGGCTAACAGACCGAACTTAAGCTTGGCGAGCTCACTCCATGCATATTCTTCGTAAATCGGGTTTTGGTCGATCCAAATCTTTACCACAACCAATATCAGCATTATAGTTGAGTAGACTATGGAAGCGCATGAAATCCAGCCCGCAACTTCCTTAACCCTCTTACCAATTATCGCTATCACTATTGCGGCGATCAGGGGTATAAGTATTGATTGGAGGAGAGGGTTTGGAACGAGCACTTCAGATCACCGCCAAAATTACTATCACCATCGATGTGAGGAATATTAAGATATAAAGTATGTTTATGGATGCCACGCCCGTCTGAATCCTCCTAAGCCCGTTATACATGGCCGCGAAGAGCTTGGGGACGCCTATATTGAGGGAGAAGTCTATTGAATCCTCGACATATCTTTGAACGATTGGCCTTGATAGGTGAAGCCCCCTCACGAAAGTCATCCGATAGAATTTATCGATATACCATCTATTCCAGAGAATCTTATGAAGCACTCTTAAAGTCGTGTTCGCGTTCACGATCTTCCACGAGTCCGCCTTATGGCTTATGTAGAAGGTATATGCTGGGACTCCGGATATCAGGAGCATGATTATCGATGATGAGGGGACTATCAGTTGAGTGAGAGATGTGGATGTGTGAGCCAAGGCAGTTAAGGGGATTCTCAAAACGTTTGTGAAATATTCATTAAAGATGTCGTGGAGAACTCCCTCAAGCCAATATCCCATCAGCCCGAGGATCAACGTCAGCGACGACAATATTCCGAATGGAATCCACATGAGCTTCGGCTCTCCATGGACTTCCTCGACTTCACCGGATCTTGAGTAGAAGATGTATCCCATCATCCTTATCGAGTAGAAGCACGTTATCCCAGCCGTTAAGAGGGCGGCTAAGAACAATCCATATTGTCCAGCATTTATGCACGCTGTCAGGATCTCATCTTTGCTCCAGAATCCGGAGAACGGTGGAACGCCGGCGAGGGATAATGCGGAGAACCACATGAAGATCCAAGTCATCGGCAGATACTTTCTACTCAAGCCTTTCTCGTGAATATAGATCGACCCGGTTACATGTATCACCAGTCCCGCGCACAGGAATAGTGCTGCCTTAAACAGTGCGTGGCTCAATAGATGATATAATCCTCCAACGTATCCGGTTATCGTTGCGTTGATGCTCATTCCAGCCGCTCCTAAGGCCAGCATCATATACCCTATCTGACTCATGGTTGAGTATGCTAGGATCTTCTTCAGCTCTAGGGAGACCATGGCGTCCGTCGCCGTGATGAAGGCTGTCAAAGCTCCCAAGACCGCTATGATTGGGAAGAAGTTGAATGCCTCAGAGAAGCCGTTGACCCAGTATCCATTGAAGAATATCGGGAAAAGTCTGGCAACTATGTATACTCCTGCTTTAACCATTGTGGCGGCGTGGATCAACGCTGAGACTGGGGCTGGTCCCGCCATGGCCTCTGGAAGCCAGACGTGGAGGGGGAACTGAGCCGATTTCGCTATTGGCCCGCCTAGGAGCAGGATTGTCGTTAGGGTGATTATTCCAGGGTTCGCCGCCATCTTAGCCATCCAGATATTAGTCGTCGAGAATAGGGTCTGGAAGTTGAAGGTTCCAGCGTATAGGTAGATTATCAGGATTCCGGCGAGCATCGCGACATCTCCGAAGGTCGTTACGATTAAGGCCTTGAGACCGCATGTCGACGGCTTCTCGAACGGATGTGGCGGCGGACCCCCAATCCAATACTTCTTCTCATCTCTATAGTAGTGGCCTATCAGGGCGTAGCTGCAGAATCCAACTATCTTCCAGCCTATGAAGAAGAGGATGAAGTTGTCCGCCAAGACTAGGAGGAGCATTCCGCCGACGAAGAGAGACATTAGACACCAGTATCTCGCCTGCCCATACTCGCCCTCCATATACTTTATCGAGTAGATTAGGACTAGGAGGCTTATGAAGGAGACTATGTTTGCGAGGATTATGCTCAGGGGGTCCAGGAGGACTCCGGCTTTAACAGGCTCCCCATAGGGAAGAGTTATCCATCCAACCCAGATATCCCTCAATCTAGGCTTAAAGATGTCTGGGAGCATGAGCAGGGCCATGATCCATGAGACTCCGGTGAATATCGATGCTATGGTTCCCTTGAGCTTGACATCCTCCTCCCCTCCGATGAATAGGGATAGGATTGATCCTATGAAGGGTGAGATCCAGCATATCCAAGGAGCATAAAACATTCTCAAAGCCTCAAGCATATCTCCCAACCTCCATAAGCCATGAGGAGGACTCCTCGGCAAACCTTAAGATTGGATCGGGCCAGATCCCCAACAAGATCATCAAGAATGCTAAGCAACATATCGGTATCAAGATTAGGATCGGCGCCTCTTTCACATCACTCAATCTCTCATCTCGAGGTGCGGCGATCAGAGCCTTAAGTATCCTGATATAGTATCCGGTTGAGACCGCGCTAAAGATTATTAAGAGTATTCCGAGCCAAAGCATTCCGGAGTCTAGGCATGACATGAATAGTAGAAGCTTGCTTATGAACCCGTTTAGCGGAGGCATACCAATCAAGCCTAGGACGGCTATCGTGAAGGCTGTCGACGTTATCGGCATCCTCCGCCCGATCCCAGCCATATCTTCAAGATTCCTCGATCCTATTCTGTATATTATCGCGCCCATACATAGAAATGCTAACGCCTTCATTAATCCATGATTGAACATGTGGAGTAGGGACGCCGTTAAGCCCAGCTTTGTTCCCGCCGCTATCCCTATGAAGATGTATCCTATGTGGGCCACGCTTGAATATGCGAGCATCCGTTTCACATCGTTTTGAAGTAGCCCGACGATATTTCCAAGCACCATGTTCAAAACCGCGAACACCGAGAAGAACTCCATCCAGCTAACCTTAATGACTGGGAAGATGAAGAATAGGAGCTTACATATCACGAAGACGGCGAGTTCGGTTGAAGCTCCAGCTATTATTGCGGAGATCGGGGATGGAGCGGCGGCGTAAGCGTCCGGGACCCATACATGTAATGGGACTATCGCAGCCTTTATCCCGAACCCCGTTATCAGCATTCCTAGAGAGGCGTAGAGCCACGGCTCACCTCCCGCCTTCAGTGATAATGCTATTCGAGGTAGGTTTAAGGTTCCCGTCAGGCCGTAGAGGAGAGACATTCCAAATAGTATCGTCGCCGATCCAACCCCGCTCATCAACATGTATTTTATCGCGGCCTCAACGGACTCCTTCACATTTCTCCTGAATCCGACCAAGACGTATGAGGTTATGCACATAAGCTCCCAGAAGATGAATAGGGTGAATAGGTCTCCTGAATATGATGCTCCAACGATTCCCGTTACCATGGCCATGAGGAGGGAGTAGTATAGCGGTGTCCCAGAATCCCTCTCCATGAACCTCATCGAGTATATGGTCGCGAACAAACCCAAGGCCAATGCTAAGAGGCTCATCAAAGATCCCGGAACATCTATCACGATGCTTGTGCTGACCGCAGATGTCTCCATCGGAATTCTTATGGGGCTGGTAAGGATTTGCGGGAGTATGTGTAGGAGATAGGCCATGGATATGATGTAGCCTCCGGCTGATACGGCTCCGCAGATCAAGCATGAACTCTTCTTTGGGGTAAAGAATCCTATTATCGGCGTGATTATCGAGAAGATGAATAGAGAATCTATTATTGGGGTGAACATGCCTCATCCCCTTAACTCTCTCATCCTCCTAACATCTAAAGTCCCGTAATGCCTATATGCGTAGACTGTGAAGGACAGTAAAACCGCCCCGAAGCACCCTGCCAAGCCTATCGATACGATGACTATTGATCTCGCCAATGGATCTATGAATCCCGGAACCCAATACGCTGAAAAGGCTATGAAGTTTATGTGAGCGGCATTGATAAGGATCTCCACCCCCATAACCAATCTAATCAGGTTCCTCTTCGTCACCAGACAATATAATCCTATGATATAGAGTATTATCGCGCACGCGAGATAGGCTGAGAAGCTGGGCATCTCTCCTTCACCACCTCTCAGCTCTAAATAACGCAACACATCCAATCGCGGATGCAAGTAACACAAATGCTTGAATTATGAGGTCGAGGGATCGATTCTTCCAGAGGAATATTCCAGACCTCTCGCCAACATCCTCCCCAACATTGATCAATGCTCTGGACTCTGCATACTTGAAGAGCGGGAAGCCCCGCTCAGCTATGACTGTTAAGGCGGCCACTACCGCGGCCACGGCGAAGATTACGCCGATAACTTGGAGATAATCAACCCTCACTTCATCTCACGCTCCTTCCCAACCGTTAAGATAACCGTGGCTAGGAGTAATGCGACGACCGCCCCGGCGTAGATTGCTAGCTGGAAGACGGCTAGGTAGGGAGCGTTAAGCATCCAGAATATGGCTCCAATCGAGATGCACATTAAGGCGAAGAAGATCACGGCATGGAATAGATTCTTTACCTCGATTGATAAAAGAGCGAAAGCTATCGTCGATGCAATCAGAGCAAATTGAGCGACATCGGCGAGCATATACATTCACCCTATCGACTTTTAAATCGTTAAACAATTATTTTTAAGGTTTTTAAAAAGCCTTTCGCGTTATACCGATCGCCAAGCTACTCGATTTTAAGCCTCGAGAAGATCCGTTTTGAGCCAAAGCATTTTAACCTTTTAGATCTATCTCTATCGTAACCTTACTAGCCTTTTCCAGCCTGATTTCCCTCAGCTTTAGGGATCTGATGAATCCCAAAATTATTTCCTTCAGCATAATCTGAGGCCACCTACTTAAGGGGATCATCCTATCATCGACAGCTACCCTTGATATCGACGTTGAGATGACGACGCACTCATCTAAGGAGGCTCTGCCCTCAATTAAAGCTCTAGCCATCTCGGCGCAGGAACCATACTTGCAATGGCCGCAATTTAGCCCCGGGAGCTTCTTAAGCCAGTCCTTGACAACTAAATCTCTTAGAAATTTCACGATCTCCTCGCGTCTCATAAACTTCACTTGAGGAAACTTCTTTTTCAAAATCTTAACTTGATCAGTCTTCTCGGTCACCGAGCCGCTTACGGCAACGATATTCGAGATGGATCGTAGGGCTTCCTCCACCTCCTCGACGCTGTCGGCGCATAAGATCTTCGGCTTATCAGATCTCTTGAAGCCCTCGACTAGAATTATGTCGGGCTCTACGTGGAGTGCTTGAACTCCATCCTCAAGTGAGTAATCTCCCCTTTTGATGGTGATGAGTTCTCTCGGCGTGACGCAGGCCACCTCAAGGGCCCCAGCCTCGGCATGCCTCCAAGTGTCTTTCCCCTCCACGTCAAACGGCTCGCTGGTATGCTTTATCGTCGCAACCTTCATCCCGCTTCGCTTAAGCTCCTTAATCAAGTACTCGATTAAACTAGTCTTTCCCCTAGATCTGCGTAAACTGACGATGCAGATGATCGGCGCCATCAAGAAACATTAGATATACTCCAAGATAAACTTACTTTAATGGCTCGTGCTTCTAGGGAGTAGCTCAGGCAGGATATTCTCGGGCATAAGGTTGATTAGGACGCCGCCATAAGCATCTTTGGCGATCCCTGGATGCAGCATGAGGCTCTACTCCTCTTCATAGTTTTTGTTATCGCACTGCTTCTAACCATACTGATCTACTGGCTGGGAGGGAGGTATTCGGCTAAGGGTGGGAAGAGTGAGGGTAAGCTCTCACCATATAGTTGTGGAGAGGATCTGCCATATGAGGGGGAGCTCAGGGTCAATCTTGAGAGATTCCTCATCTATGCGGTCTACTTTCTCATATTTGACGTGGTCGCCTTCATGCTCGTAGTCTCCTCTAAGGTTTCACCGGTTCACGTGATAACCTATGCTTTAATAACCCTCATATCCGTGATCTTCGTGATTAAGAGGTGATCCCCACGGCCAGATTAGGGCTCTTGAGATGGGCGAGGAGGAGGTCGCCTTGGATAATCCACTTCAATACGGGAGGATGTAATGGATGTGATATAGAGCTTCTAGCCGCCCTAACCCCGAAATATGATGTTGAGCGATTTGGGATTCTATTGAAGGGGAGTCCCAGACATGCGGACATCTTAGCCGTTACAGGACCTGTGACGAATCAGACGAGGGATAGGCTTCTCAGAATATATGAGCAGATGCCCGAGCCGAAATATGTGATAGCTATAGGGACTTGCGCCGTGAGTGGGGCGCCATTCTGGGACTGCTATAACGTGGTCGGCGGAGTTGATAAGCTCTTCCCAGTCGACGTATATGTTCCCGGATGCCCTCCTAGGCCTGAGGCCATAATTCAAGGGTTTGTGAAGCTCCTTGAGAAGATGGAGGCGGAGGAGGATGAGTAAGGAGGAGGAGATCTTAGAGAAGATTAAGGAGAAGTTCGGGAACAAGGTTAAGGACATGACCATTAAGAGGTCGAGGAGGATATTCGCCGAGACAGATATGAAGAATCTAAAGGAGATTTTACGATATGCTAAGGATGAGCTTGGATTCGATCACATCTCAACCATAACTGGGAGAGATTTGGGAGAGGAGCTGGAACTCATCTATCACATAGCCTACCAGAATGCGATAGAGCTCTCGATAAAGACCAAGATTCCCAAGGAGAATCCTAGGATCACGACGATCGTAGATCTCTATCCATCCGCCGGGATCTATGAGCGGGAGGTTCACGACCTCTTGGGAGTCGTGTTTGAGGGCAACCCAGATCTATCACCTTTACTCCTCCCAGATAATTGGCCTAAGGGGGTTTATCCATTGAGGAAGGATGTGACCTTAGAGGAGATAAGGGAGCTCATTGAGAAGGGTGGTGAGAAAGGGTGAGCGGCTCGACGATCAAGGTTATCATAGGCCCACAGCATCCAGCCCTGAAGGAGCCTGAGAGATTCATCCTAGAGACTGAGGGAGAGTATGTGGTGGATGTCAAGGTTAGGATAGGCTATATTCATCGAGGAATCGAGAAGGCTATGGAGAACAGAACCTATCTGCAAGGCCTATACCTCTCAGAGAGGGTCTGCGGGATATGCTCAGACGCCCACACAACATGCTATGTTCAGGGAGTTGAGGAGCTCTTGGGAGTAGAGCCTCCTCCGAGGAGTAGGTTCATCCGAGTCGTGGTGGCGGAGCTTGAGAGGATTCACAGCCACCTCCTCTGGCTGGGAATCGCCGCGCATGAGATTGGATTCGACACACTCTTCATGTATGTTTGGAGGGATAGGGAGATTGTCATGGACCTGCTTGAAATAGTTTCAGGGAATAGGGTGCATTATGCGACGAATACGATCGGGGGTGTTAGGAGGGATCTGAACGACGAGAAGATCCATAAGATATTGAAGGGATTGAAGACACTCGAAGATAGGGCGAAAGAGTATCTGAAGATGATCCAGAAGGAGCAGACCGTCCTAAAGCGGACAGTCAACGTCGGGATCCTGAGCAAATCCGATGCGATAAAGTATGGGGCGGTTGGGCCGACCGTTAGGGCAAGCGGCGTCAAGAGAGATGTGAGGGCGGACGATCCATATGCGGCCTATGACGAGATACCATTCAACGTTATAGTCGAGGATGGATGCGACTGCCTCGCTAGGATAATGGTGAGGAGTAGGGAGGTTTTGGAGTCCATACATATAATTAGGGAGGCCTTGAAGAGGATGCCGGGTGGGGAGATAAGGGTTAGGGTGAAGCCTAGGATTCCTCCAGCCGAAGCCCTCTCAAGGGTCGAGGCGCCTAGAGGCGAACTCTTATACTATATCAGATCCAATGGGACCGATAAGCCTGAGAGATGTAAGATTAGGACGCCGACCCTCGCAAACATCCCATCCCTCTGCAAGATGCTCGTCGGAGGCTATATAGCCGATGTCCCAATAGTCTTGGCCGGGATAGACCCATGCTTCGCCTGCATGGATAGAGTCTTGGTGATCGATAGGGAGAAGAGGGAGGCCAAGGTCTGGACCCTAGACATGCTTAGGAGGTATGGGAGAGAATGGTATCGGAAGCGTTGAGTTTCATCCTACAGCTCTTAATCTTCCCCGGATTTCTATTCATAATCTGCCTCGCATTCTTCTCGGAATGGGTCTTGAGAAAGTTCGTTGCCAGAATTCAGAATAGGATGGGGCCGACTTACACTGGAAGCGGAGGAATCCTCCAACCATTCGCCGACTTCATAAAGCTCTTAGGGAAGGAGGATATAGTTCCAGCCTTCGCTGAAAGAACTTACTTCACACTCACGCCACTCCTATGTCTTACACTTCCATTGACAGCACTCTTCATCCTCCCGATGACGGGGCATCGAGCATTGATCTCATTCGAGGGAGATCTTATCTTCTTGGCCTTCATCTTCACGACGCTAACCATCATGGTCTTCCTCGGCGGATTCCTATCCGGAAGCGTCTTCAGCATGGTTGGAGGGGTTAGGGCTGCAACCCAGCTCCTAGGCTATGAGATACCATTCCTACTCGCATTATTCGGGCCAGCGATTCCGGCTTCAAGCCTCTCAATATCGAAGATCTCGACATGGCAGGCTCAAAACAACGCTTGGGGGCTTTGGACCCAGCCTATAGGATTCGGGGTTCTCGTAATCTGCCTACTCGCCGAGCTTGAGCTACTCCCATTCGACATCCCTGAGGCCGAGACCGAGATAGTCGCTGGATGGAATGTTGAGTTCACCGGTAGGAGGCTCGCGTTGGTAAGGCTTGGAAGGGATGTTGAGCTAGTATTGGCGTCGACGATCCTCGCAGACCTATATCTGGGAGGACCCCAGCAAGTCTGGATCATTCCACCCATCATAATCTTCTTGGCGAAGATGTTCGCATGCCTACTCCTAATAGGATACTTGAAGACGCTCTTCGCCAGATTTAGGATAGATCAGGTTTTAAGCGGGATGTGGAAATACGTGATCCCAGCCGCCATGATCCAATTCATAATCCTCAAGCTAATCTGGTGATGAACCATGGCCTTCGCTAGAGAAGCCCTGAGAAACATCTTCAAGAAACCCGTCACCGAGAAGTATCCATTTGAGAGGAGAGAGCCGGCGGAGGGATTTAGAGGAAGACCTGTCTGGGATATGAAGAAATGTATTGGATGCGGGACATGTGTGAGAGTCTGCCCGGTGAAAGCCGTCGAGATGATAGGGAGAGGAAGGGAGGCGACGATAAAACATCATTTAGAGAGATGCATCTACTGTGGCCAGTGTGCTGAGAGCTGTCCGGTCAAGGCCATAACCATGACCCCCGAATACGAGCTATCGGATACGGATAAGTCGAAGATGCTTCACGTCTATGAGAGGAAGTGATGATTAACGTTAAAATATCTCTAAAAGCTTGTCTTAATGAGGTTGTGTTACGCGGTTCCCGGCAAGGTCGTTGAGGTTGGTGGAGAGATTGGCGTAGTCGATTTCGGAAATGGTGTTAGGAGAGAGGTGGTCTTAGCCATGGTGGACGCCAAGCCCGGAGACTACGTCCTCGTCCACGCGGGATACGCTATAAAAGTCTTGGATGAGGAAGAAGCTAAAAAGACCCTAGAACTCTACTCGCAGATCCTAGGTCTAGCTGAGGTCCGTTAACTTTCTCGAAAAATTAATCAATTTTAAGACCGAGTCAGCCCATGTTATAGGGAGATGGGCTGGGATCTAAGACAGGCTCTCCGCCATTATAGGAATCCGAGGCTAGCGAGGAAGATCCTAGAGAAGATCCGTGAGATCGCTAAAGACCTCGAAGTGGTTAAGATAATGCATGTCTGTGGAACCCATGAATGGACGATAACCCATTGGGGCATCAGAGCACTTCTACCCGAGAATGTCGTGGTTCGAGCTGGGCCTGGATGCCCGGTCTGCATAACCCCCGCATCCGATATCGACTCCGCGATTAAGCTCGCGTTGGATGGGGTTAACGTCTTGACCTATGGGGATATGTCTAGGGCTAAGGGGTCGAGGATGGTCTCGCTTGAGGATTGTAGGGCTCAGGGAGGTAGGGTTGGGGTGGTTTACAGCTTTATGGATGCGGTTAAGCTCGCGAGATCGAATCCGAGTCAAGAGTATGTCTTCCTCGGAGCTGGATTCGAGACGACGGCTCCAATCGTGGCCTACGCGGTCTTAAAGGGGCTTCCAGAGAACCTGAAGATAATCTCATCTCACAGATATGTTCCTCCAGCGGTTGGATTGCTCGCGGAGTCCGAGGACCTCGCCATCGACGCATTCATAAACCCAGGCCACGCCTCGACGATAAGTGGGATGAAGGCGTATAAGCCATACTTTGATAGGGTTAGGAAGCCCATGGTCTTCGCGGGGTTCGAGCCTCTTGACATCCTCCTAGCGATCTACATGATCCTAAAGCAGATTAAGGATAGGAACCCGAAGATGGAGAACGAGTATAGGAGAGCTGTCACATGGGATGGGAATCTAGATGCTCAGAAGAATCTCAGAGAGGTCTTCGACTTTGATGATGGATACTGGAGGGGGGTGGCGATAGTCCCAGATAGCGCCATGAACTTCAAGGAAAAGTTCTCGAAGGTCGATGCGAGGAAGATCTATGGACTGGCATCCGGTAAAGGAGACCATTTCCCATCGAATGCGAGATGCGCTGAGGTGATTAAAGGGTTGATAGATCCACCTGAATGCCCGTTATACATGAAGAGCTGCACCCCAGCCACCCCGATAGGGCCGACCATGGTCGGGGTCGAGGGAACGTGTAGGATCTGGGCTCAGCATAAGGTCGTTGGGATCAAATGTAGGAGCGGGGTCTGTGAGATAGGCTCACAACCTCCAAGAGCTAAGAGAATGTTTGAGGGGTGATGATGCTTGTCTAAGGATCTTGAAGAACGTGTGGGAATCTTGCATGGCGGTGGAGGAGCATACATGCATAAGTTCATCAAGGAGCACATCCTACCGAGCTTCAGGTCTAGGAGGAAGTTCGTCGAGATCCCCCTAAAGCTCTTGGCAGATTCATCCGTCATCGAAGAGATAGCATTCACGACGGACTCCTACACTGTTAAGCCGATCTTCTTCCCTGGTGGGGATATAGGGTCTCTAAGCGTCTCTGGGACGGTGAACGATTTAGCCGTCATAGGGTCTGAGCCCTTAGCGATCTCATGCGCCTTGGTGATCGAGGAGGGGTTCCCGATGAGCAAGCTCGATAAGATCCTCAAGAGCATGGATGAGGCCGCGGAGAAGGCCGGGGTCGAGATCATAACCGGGGACACGAAGGTGATTCAGAGGGGGAAGCTCGATGAACTGATAATAAACACGGCTGGAATAGGGAAGCGGAGCAGATTCTTGGATGAAAACTTGAAGTTGGTCTCAAGGAATGGGAGATCGTTGAAGTCGAGATGGCTCGATTTCAGAAACATAAGACCTGGAGACAAGATAATAATCTCGGGTCCAATAGGCGAGCACGCGATAGCGATCATGGCCGCTAGAGGTGAGCTTGGGCTTGAGATCTCCGGGATAAAATCGGATGCAGCTCCGCTGAATGGCTTGATGTCAAGGGTTTTAGAGGTGGGTGGCGTGGTGGCGGCGAAGGATCCGACGAGAGGCGGGGTTGCCTCGCTTCTAAATGAGTGGAGTGAGGCCACGGGGATAGGGATCATCATCCATGAAGAGAAGATACCGGTGAGCGACGAGGTTCAAACGGCTTCAGACATCCTCGGGATAGATCCGCTTGAACTCGCTAATGAGGGGAAGGTCGTCTTAGCGGTCACGGCGGAGATGGCCGAGGAGGTCTTAAACGCCCTTAGATCAGATCCGCTTGGAAGGCGGGCTGAGATCGTTGGAGAATTTACGAAAGAGTTCGATGGGGTCGTCGTTAAGACGGAGATAGGCGGATTAAGGTATCTACCTATGCCTATCGGAGATCCTGTTCCGAGAATCTGCTAACCACCTCTTAAAATCTTCACTAGGAATTTTATGACCTCATCTCCAGCTACCTCAACCTCCCTACTCAACCCTTCTCCAAAATCCCTACTAGCTACTTGGATTCCAATCACATAGGTTGGGGCCTCGATTCCCACAAGCTTGAAGATGGTCTTCATCGGGATTCTATGGGTGTATGCATATGGCTCTTCAACATCTTCAAGCCTCACGACCCTTATCTCTCCAGGGACTCCATGAAACTCCATGGCATCTATCACGATTATGAGGCGAGGGTTAACCTTCTCCAACTCCTTGGCCGCATAGTCCACCCTATCCTCAGCCACGATCACCTCGACCCCGCTAACGTCTCTTAAGAGATTCTTGAGCTTTGATGCGACATACACCCCGACCCCATCATCCCTTCTAAGCTTGTTTCCAAGCCCTATGATCGCTATCGGTTTTTCGCCTCGGAGATCCTCGATGATCCTCGTCAAAGAGTCTCTCCACGCCAATCCATTGATAGCTTCATGGGCCATATCCTATAACCTTTACCGCCTCAAATCTCTCAGCAATAGCTTCTAAGCTCCTCTCTACACAGCCTCCTCTAAAGCTGTTGAATGAGAGCATGATGGATACACATTTTGATCGCGGTGAAATGCTAATAACTTAAATATCGCATGAATCCTGAGTCTCAATAAGACCTTGTTCTCAGGCCCATTATATTCAGGCGGGTTCTCAGAGCTCAAGAGGCTATTCCAAGAGATCAGAGACAGAAATTATAGGATCGTCGGGCCGAGACTTGAAGACGGTGTCGTAAGGCTTGGCGAGCTTCAAAGCTTTGAGGAGATCCCATACGGAGTCAGCGACGTTCAAAGGCCGGGCTACTACAGGATTCGGGTGGACGGTGGAAGATTTAGAACTCCACTAGACTCTCCCAAGCAACTACTCTACCCTCCAGAATTGACCATCTTCAGGGTAACAAAGGATTGGAAGATAGAGTATCCGAGCTATAGGTTTGAGAAGACCGCGCTCTTCGGGATAAAGCCATGCGACCTGGCGGCGATAAAGATCATGGACAGAGTTCAGGGAGAGCTTGGAGATGAGTATTTCTTAAAGATGCGGGAAAACCTGCTCCTCGTGGTTGAGAACTGCGTGGAGCCGGGGGAGAACTGCTTCTGCGCAACCATGGGAACTGGACCAGCCGCCTCAACGGGATTTGACATAGCGTATACCAGGCTTGATAACTCCATAATCCTATTCCAGCCTGGAAGCGATCTAGGAGCAGATATCCTAGGAGAGCTGAGTCTAGAGCCCGCGACACCTGATCAAGTGGGTGCTTTTAGGCGGGCGATCTTGAAGGCGGCTGAAAGGGCTAAGGCAGGATTTAGGTTGGAGAACCTTCCAGACATCTTGGAGCTAAACCTCGAATCGAAAGTTTATCGAGAGATTGCTGAGAGATGCCTGGGATGCGCGAACTGTAACATGGTCTGCCCCACCTGCTTCTGCTTCGACATAATCGATGAACCAGAGCTAGATGGATCTTCGAGGAGGATTAGGATCTGGGATGGATGCCACAGCTATAGCTATGCTCAAGTCGCTGGAGGACATTTCAGGAAAGATCTATGGGCTAGATATAGACACTCGATCCTCCACAAGTTCGTCTACTGGCTCAGGCAATTCGGATCATTTGGATGCGTTGGATGCGGTAGATGCATCACCTGGTGTCCGGCTGGAATAGATCTTCGAGAAGTTATTTCTAAGATTGTTGAGGAGGTGGAGGAGAGATGCAGGAAATAGTTAGGAGCAAGCTTACCCCAACACCGGCCGAGATCATCAACATAATACCCGAGACCCCAGATACTAAGACTTTTTACTTCAAGCCTAAAGCCAAGCTTGAGAAACCAAAGCCAGGTCAATTCACCGAGATCTATATTCCAGGCGTCGGCGAAGCTCCCGTCTCGGTTAGTGGAATAGAATCTGATGGCGTGATAATCCAAACCGTCAGATCTATAGGAACCTTGACAGAGTATCTGTTCAAGCTTGGGAGAGGAGATCTGATAGGTTTGAGGGGGCCGTATGGTAAGGGCTGGCCCATGGAGAAGCTAAAGGACAAAGATGTGTTGATCGTGGGAGGGGGGATAGGGCTCGCGCCGCTCCGACCCGTGATAAAGGAGGTCGAGAGGAATAGGAGGGATTATGGTAGATTATCGATCCTCTATGGAGCCAGAAATCCGAGCCTCCTACTCTATAGATATGAGTTTGACGAGTATCGCAAGATCCCGAACTCCGAGCTACTCCTAACCGTCGATCGCGCCGATGAGACGTGGACCGGAAATGTCGGAGTCGTCACTCAACTAATACCCAAGGCGAGCGTGGATCCGAGGAATGCCGTCGCCCTGGTCTGCGGCCCAGAGATAATGATGAGGTTCACGGTGAAGGCTTTAGAGAAGCAGGGCTTCAAGGGAAACCAGATATATCTCTCACTTGAGAGGAGGATGAAGTGTGGGGTCGGCTTATGCGGCCACTGCCAAGTCGGCCCCTACTTCGTCTGCCGGAATGGCCCAGTCTTCCCATACTGGATGATTAAGAAGTATTTCTGGGTGGATCAGATATGAGCGGGATAAATGGTAAGATTAGGCTCGCGGTCTTCAAGCTGACATCTTGTAGTGGATGCCAGCAACAGATAATAGACCTCGGCGAACTGCTATTGGCGTTACTCGATAGAGTTGAGATCGCGTACTTCTTGGAGGCGAGCAGCGATGCTAAGCCCGGCCCATATGACGTGGCCTTGATCGAGGGATCGGTCTCGACCCCACATGAGGAGAAGCTTGTCAAGAACATTAGGGAGAACTCGAAGATTGTGGTCTCGGTGGGCTCATGCGCAACCTATGGCGGAATACAGGCTCTCAGAAATTGGATGGAATTTGAGGAGGTGAAGAAGACCGTTTACGAGAAGCCTGAATGGGTTGAGGCTCTTGAGAAGTCTAGGCCCATATCAGATTTCATTAAGGTCGACTACGCGATCAGCGGATGCCCGGCGAATAAGCTCCAACTCCTAAGCACCTTAAAGCAGATATTGATAGGGAGGAGGGCTTATCATCGAGAGGAGAGCCTCTGCCAAGAGTGTAAGCGGAAGGGGAATGTATGCGTAGTGGTCGCTAAGGGTGAGCCATGCCTAGGGCCGATAATTAAGGAGGGATGCGGCGCCCTCTGCCCAAGCTATGGAAGGGGATGTTATGGATGCTTCGGCCCGACGATAGATCCTAAGCCCGACGCCCTAGCTAAGAGGTTCGAGGATCTAGGCTTGTCTCGAGAGGAGGTGGCCTCAAGAATTCGCAACGTTACGAGCTGGTCTGAACCGATTAGGAGGTTTCTCGAGAGCTATGAGCGGTAAAGATTATTTCGAGATAAGGGTTAAGCAGCTCGCGAGGGTTGAGGGCGAGGGAGGGGTCTGGGTCAAGGTCAAGGATGGAAAGATAGACTATGTAGAGGTGAATATCTTCGAGCCCCCGAGATTCTTCGAGGCATTCCTAAAGGGTAGATCATATCTTGAAGCTCCGGACCTAACCGCGAGGATCTGCGGGATCTGCCCATTAGCCTATGTTATGGCGTCTAGTAGGGCGATGGAGAAGATCCTTGGGATCAAGGTTTCAGATGCTGCGAATAAGCTTAGGGAGATGGCGTTTTACGGAGAGTGGATCGAGAGCCACGTCCTCCACTTCGCATTCCTCCACACCCCAGACTTCTTGGGAAAACACTCAGTCTTCGAGATAGCTAAAGAGCATCCGCAGTTCCTCAAGGACGCAATCGCCGCCAGAGATTGGGGTAATAAGGTGATCGAGATAATAGGCGGAAGACCTGTCCACCCGGTCGGATTCAGGGTCGGCGGGCTACACAGGATAATCAAGAAACGGGAATTGGAGCAACTACTTGGGAACTACGATGAGGTTAAGAGGATCGGCAGAAGACTTCTCGAATTCATCTTACAGCTCCCGATACCTGAGATAAGATATGACATGGTCTTCATGTCGCTGAAGGGGGAGAAAGAATATCCGATACTTGAAGGAGTCGTCGCGAATAATCTTGGAGACGAGTTTCCTGAAGACGAGTTTGAGGAACGCATCATCGCCGAGCAGAAGAGATACTCGAACGCATTACATTATAGATTGAGGGATGGGAGGCCGTATATAACAGGCCCTCTGGCGAGATTCAACCTAAACTATGAGCTTCTAAGCCCGGAGGTTAGGGATGTCTTGGAGGAGTTTGGATTTAAGCCCCCTCTAAGAAACACCTATCAAAGCATCATCGCCAGAGCCGCTGAAACCTATCACGCCATACTCAAGATAGGCAGGCTGATCGAGGAGTATCGTGAGCCGAGTAGAGCCTATGAGGAGGCTGAGGTTAGGGCCGGGGAGGCCGTAGCGATAGTCGAGGCTCCTAGGGGGATGCTCTACCACCGATATCGGATAGATGATGGTGGAAGGATTCTCTATGCGGATATAGTTCCGCCGACGGCTCAGAACTATGCGGCCATGGAAGAGGACATATTGAAGGTAGGTGATCTGATCTTAAAGAAGCCTAGAGAGGAGGCTCAGAGGCTCGTCGAGACCACGATAAGGAACTATGATCCATGTATCTCATGCTCCGTCCACATGATACGGCTAAGGATAATCGAGGAATAGTTCTCGGAAACTGCCAATCTATATCTTATGGCGCTCAAAGTCAACTGTAGTAGGCGTGGATGAAGGCATATAGAATCTACGTAGTCGGAGTAGTTCAGGGCGTTGGCTTCAGGCCATTCATCAGGAGGATCGCGGAACTCACTAGGGTATGCGGCTATGTGAAGAATCTGGGTGGAGGGGAGGTCGAGATACATGTCGAGTCGAATCATGAGGGCTCCATCAACGAGTTCATTAGAATGTTGAGGGAGAGGAAGCCTCCACCCGCCAAGATCAGAAGCCTTAAGGTCGTCGAGGTTGAGCCGTTAAATCTCAAGGATTTCAGGATACTTAAGAGTGGTAGGGAGAGGCTATACGCCTCCGAGATCCCCCAAGATCTGGCCGTCTGCTCGGAGTGTATGAGGGAGGTGCTCGACCCTAAGAGTAGGTGGTATAGGTATCCATTCAATAGCTGTGCTTGGTGTGGGCCGAGATACTCTATGATGTATAGTCCACCCTATGATAGGGAGAACACCTCCATGAGAGACTTCCCACTCTGCGATGAATGCAGGAAAGAGTATGAGGATCTATGGAATGAGCGGAGATACCATGCTCAGGGAATAAGCTGTCCAAGATGCGGGCCAAGGCTGACCCTACTCGATGGAAAACTAAGGAAAGTCGCGGTGGACGATCCGTTGAAGGTCGCTGCGGAGTTCATCGACTCTGGGAAGATAGTCGCGGTCAAGGGTATAGGCGGATTCCATATAGCGTGTTTGGCGAGCTCAGATGAGGTGGTCTTGGAGCTTAGGAGGAGGAAGAGGAGGCCTAGGAAGCCGTTCGCCCTCATGGCCCTAAACCTAGAGATCGCTAAGAGGCTTGTTGAGATCGAGGATGAGGAGGTTGAGAGGCTGATGACAGGCTATATCAAGCCCATAATGATCTTGCCGAGAAGAGACGATTCGCCAGTATCTAGGCTCGTCGCACCCGGATTGAAGACCCTTGGGGTGATGCTCCCCTACACCCCCCTCCACCACCTCCTATTGATGGAGACCAGGGATAAGTTCCTCATAATGACTAGCGGAAACGCGTTCGGAGACCCGATGATAAGCGATGACTCTCAAATCCATAGGCTTATGGGGATAGTGGATTACTTCCTAACCCATAATAGGAGGATCGTTAACAGGGTGGACGACTCGGTCATCAGGCCAAGCTATGGAGGATTTATGGTGCTTAGATGCGGTAGGGGGCTGGCCCCAAAACTCCTAAACCTACCATTCAAGCTCAGAGATAAGGTGGTCGCATATGGAGCGGAGCTCCAAACGGCTGGAGCCATAGGATTCGATGATAAGGTGGTGTTGGCGCCGTTCTCAGGAGACACGGATAACCCGCTAGTCCTCAGAGACCATGAATCTTCGATAAGATATCTGATGAGAAGCTATGGGCTTGATGGAGAAGATCTTAGAGTGGTCGCAGACCTCCATCCGAGATACTCGTCGAGGATAGCCGCCGAGAGACTCGCTGAGCAGAATGGGTTCAAGCTCCAGCTCATCCAACACCACTTCTCGCATATGGCCTCCGTGATGGCTGAGAGAAAACATGACCCAGAGGAGCCCGCGGTCGGCGTAGTCATGGATGGAGTGGGCTATGGATTGGATGGAGCGATCTGGGGAGGTGAGATAATCGCTTGGGATGGAGGCGAGTTTAGGAGATTGGGGAGACTGGAGTATCATGTGATGCCGGGAGGAGATCTGGCGACCAAGTATCCCCTTAGAATGCTTGCCTCGATAATGTTGAAGATCGTGGATGAGGGTGAGGTCATCCAGTTCTTTAGGAGGATGGGTTTCCTCGAAAAAATGAGACATGGGTTGAGGGAGCTTGAGGCTTGTTTGAGGATCGTTAGGGAGGGGAGGGGGCCGAAGACCTCCAGCACTGGGAGATTCCTCGACAGCATCTCAGCCCTACTCGGAATATGCTTTGAGAGAACCTATGAGGGGGAGCCGGCGATAAGCTTGGAGGAGAATTCTACGGAGACCTCTAAAGTCTTTGACGTCGATGACTTCTTAGCCGAGAATGGAGGCGGCGTCGAGATATTGACGAGCGAGATCCTAAGAACTTTGCTCGATGAGCTGGACAACTCGCCTAGAGGCGAACTCGCCTACATGGCTCAATACCTTTTAGGCAAGGCCCTCGGAGAGGCGGCCTCTAACCTTGCCAAGCAATTTGAGGTTAGAGAACTCTACGTGTCGGGTGGCGCGGCGGTGAACCACATAATTCTGAAAGGATTGGCGGATGGCTCGGGTCTGAGAATCTTGGTGAATCGGGAGATCCCGGCTAATGATGGTGGAATAGCGGTCGGCCAAGTCTATGCGGCTGGATTGATGGAAGGCTCAGATTAAGATTTTTAGGTCGATCTTCATCGATAAAGCATGGTCGCCGCCCTAAGGGGAAGAGATTTCCTCACCTTAAGGGACTTCTCCGGTGATGAGATATTGGAGATCCTAAAACTCGCCAAGAAGGTCAAGGGGTCTAGGAAGATGTTTAGGGATGCGTTGGATGGGAAGGGTGTGGCCATGATTTTCGAGAAGCCCTCGACCAGGACTAGGATCTCCTTCGAGATGGCCGTCTCGGAGCTTGGGGGAACCCCGATCTACCTCAGGCCTATGGAGATGCAGTTGAAGAGGGGTGAGAGCTTGGCCGACACCGCCAGAGTTCTCTCAAGGTATGTGAGCTTGATAATGGCTAGAGTCTATGAGTATGAGACCTTGGTTGAGCTAGCTAGATGGGCTGAGATACCCGTGGTCAACGGGCTCTCAAACCTAAACCACCCACTCCAAACCCTAGCCGATCTCCTAACGATCTGGGAGAGATTTGGGAGGCTTAAGGGGGTTAAGGTCGCGTGGGTCGGCGATGGAAACAATGTCTGCAACTCACTCCTAATTGGAGCGGCGAAGCTCGGATTGAATGTGGCGGTCGCAACACCAAGGGGATATGAGCCGAATAAGGAGTTCGTCGACGAGGCGTTAAGGGAAACTGAGAAGAACGGTTCGAGAATAGAGTTCTATGAGGATCCGGTTGAAGCCGTATCGGATGCGGACGTCGTCATGACGGACACGTTTGTGAGTATGGGGATGGAGGCGGAAGCCGAAGAGAGATTAAGGGTATTCCTGCCGAGGTATCAGGTCACCGCCGACCTCATGAGACATGCAAAGCCTGATGCGATCTTCATGCACCCACTTCCAGCTCATAGAGGGCAGGAGGTCTCGGCTGAGGTTATAGATGGAGAGAGGTCTGCGGTCTGGGATCAAGCCGAGAACAGGCTTCATACATCGAAGGCCCTGCTCCTCATGCTATTGGGGAGCTGAGGCTAATCAAAGCCCTCTATTAGATGGCTTCCATCACAAGTCTTAGCCGTGTGTAGCTGTGGGAACCCCTCCCTACAACACGCGAATGTTAGGCCGAGCCTCCTACATGTCTCGGCGACCTCCTTCATGAGCTTGAACCTGAACTCTCTTGGGAGATACCAGCTCCTCCCGATCCTCTCCCCCATCTTGAGTAACCTCTCAAGCTTCCTCATCTCCTCCGGAAACTCCTCAACCATCCTCCTCCAGCTATCATATCTGGGCTTAAAGGTCGATGCAACGACATGTCTAACACCCACGTTCTTGGCCTCCTTTAAGAGCTCCTCAACCCGATCATCGTTTAGGAATGGGATTATCGGATCCAATCTCATCCCAACTGGAATGCCGTTTGCTGAGAGCGTTGAGAGAGCGTTAAGCCTAGTGGATGGCGTGGGAGCGCGTGGCTCAAGCCTTCTAGAGAGATCCTTGTCTATGGTCGTTATCGTCATGGTGACAGCGCATCTCAATCGCTTGAGTAGATCAATGTCCCTCGACACCAACGCTCCCTTCGTTATCACGAGAAGTCTAATCCTATATTTTGCAAACTCCTCTAAGCATCTCCTCGTGAGCTTGAGCCTCGCCTCCATGGGCGTGTATGGATCTGAGCTATTCGACATGGAGATGAGAGAATTCGCCGGGATCTTGCTCAAATCCCTCCGAACCTTCCTCAAGAGATCCTTCTTAGGCCTACAGCTGTAGAAGTCCTTGATATAGGATGATGCATAGCAATATAGGCATCCATGCTCGCACCCAGTATATGGGTCGAATGAGTATTTCGGCGGACATGTGCAGAGCCTACTCCTCCATGGATCGAAAGGCCTGATTACATAACCCTTGAAACCCATCCCCCAACCCTTATGGCCAAGAGACCATAGATAAGGTTTGAAGAGGGCGAGATGCGTCTCATTTTACTATAGCTAGTGTTTCGGGAATACCTTTAACTTAGCCATCCTGAGAAGTCTTGTAAGATGATAGTCATAGATTCGAGGGAGGTTAAGCAGGCCAAGGGAATACTCGAAGGCTTGAAGAGACTTGGAGTCGAGGCCGAAGTCAGCTTCCTCGAAGCCGGAGACTATCTCGTCGGCGATGTCTTGATCGAGAGGAAGACTCCAACTGGATTCGTGTCAGATGTGAGGTCGATGAGGCTGTGGAGGGAGCTAGATAAGCTGAAGAGATGTGTGGATGTCAAGCCGGTTCTGGTGATTGAAGGTAGTCTAAGCTTGATCGAGAAGATCACGAGATGGTCTCCAAACCAGGTATTGGGAACCTTGAACAGCGTCATCCTAGATTGGGGGGTCCCGGCGATAATCCTGCCGAGTAGGAGGTGGTTCATGATCTATCTCCAGCAACTCGATAAGAGGGCTGAGAAGGTTGGGAGGGAGAGGCCTCATCCACTGAGGATGAAGGAGAAGGTGGAGAAGATCTCGGATAGGATAAGGTTCGTAGTAGAGGGTCTGCCCAACGTGAGCGGGGTGAGGGCGATAAACCTCCTCAGGCGATTCAAGACGATTAAAGCATTGGCTAACGCATCACTACAGGAACTGCAATCGGTTGAGGGGATAGGCGAGAAGATAGCGAGGGATATCTACGAGGTCTTAAATACGGAGTTTCAAGAATAGATATATTACGTGCTTGTCGAATCGTCCTTGGAATGAGCATACTGATAGCCTTCACGGATACGGTCACCTGGTTCATCGAGCAGTTTGGATTGCTTGGAATATTCTTGACCATGGCCGCTGAGAGCTGTCTAGTACCGATACCAAGCGAGATAGTGATGCCCTTCTCAGGCTATGTAGCATGGCTCAACGGCTCATGGCGTTTCCTGATCGAAGCGACGGCGGCATCAACTATCGGAAACCTGATCGGCTCAATAATCCTCTATCAAATCGGCGCGAGGGTTGGGAGGCCTTTCATCATAAGATATGGAAGATACTTTCTTGTAAGTGAGAAAGAGTTCGAATACGCCGAGACTCTGTTTGAGAGATATGGGTCTTATGCCGTATTCTTTGGGAGGATGATGCCGGCCATCAGGACGATAATATCCTTCCCAGCGGGTTTATTCAAGCTCGAAATCCCAAAATTCATAGTTTTGACGATTATAGGATCTATACCTTGGAACTTCGCCTTAACCTATCTCGGATTCAGGCTCGGCCCATATTGGAAGACCATCTTAAACTACTCAGCCTACATCGATCCGATCATCGTGGCAGCTGCAGTAGCTTTGCTCATATATGCATTGTTTAGAGCTAGGAGTAAGGACGAAATCCCTAGAGCATGATCCTCGGATATGAGCCGGAGATTCCTAAAGTATGATTCTTTAAGTTCATCTGGATTCCATCTAAATCCTCGTCGTAAAGCGGTTTAATCGTGAGTGAGAGGGCGAGTATAGAGTTCTCGTTCAAGCATTACCTGAGGGAGGATGTGGCCACCGAGATAGCGAAGTTTTGTAGGGGTAGGTGGGTCGCCCTAGAATCCCTCTCTAGGAGGGGGAGGAGGATATTCCATAGGTATTGGGATGGGGAGAGACCTCTAACGATCTCAAGCCCCGTTGACATTAAGAAGATCTTGAATAAGTTTAGGTACAGTGCTCCGAGAACCTTCTACGCCTCTGCAAACATTTACAGAAGGCTTGAAGGGAAGGAGGATCTCCAACGGGATAACATCCTCTACTCCACCCCGAGCTGGGATATAGATGGCTCACTCAACGAGATCGATCTGATTAAGGAAGCAGCGAAGATCTTGGTGGAGAGGCTTAGAAGATTTGGGGTTGAGAAATCAATCTACCTGGTATGGTCTGGGAGAGGTATACATCTACATCTGAATGAGAGGGCGATAAGCGGGAAGTTCTGGGAGATTGATCCCCTGAGAACCGCCTTCTCGGTCGTGGAATATATCCTGAGGGAGGCCAAGGACGACCTCATGAAACTTTGTGAGAGATCTGAGGATCCGGAGAGGAGGTTGAAACTAGAGAATATAATGGATGTTCAGAGGGTCTTCACAGCACCCTTAAGCCTCCATAGAGAGCTTGATCTAGTCGCGGTGACCATAGATCCTGAGAAGCTGGATGAATTCGATCTATCGTGGGCCGATCCAAGAAACTTCAGATATTGGAGGGATTGGGATAGGTTCTCTGAAGGTGAGGCTGATGAGCTCGCCGAGAAAGCATTGGAAGCCGTGAAGGACGAGAATAGACTTAGCATAGGGGTTAAACAGAGGGAAAGCCGAGGTCGAAGGACTCCGCTGAGATCCGTTGGTAGATTCCAGGTCATGGCTCTCGTGCAGGCTGCGAGATACTACGTGCTTAAGGGAGATTTAGAGAAGGCCAAGTCCTTCGGATTAAATAGGGCGATATTCTATGCTTGGGCAAAGCATCGTGGGGTCAGGGGGAGGAAGATTAGGACAACGCATGGGAAGATTATGGAGAGGCGTGAAAGGGAAGTCGTCGAGGAGCATATTGGAGATGAGATCGCCTTCAAATCTAAAGATGGATGGTTCATGATCGGTGGACAGACTCAGAGGCCGATAGACTTCGATAGACAAGTTGCCGCCAGATTTGGAGAAGCATTTGAGAAATATTGGGAGGCCGCGGTGAGATACGTTAAAAGCTTTCCCAGAGAGATCTTGGAGAGTCAAGGAGAATTCTATAAGAGGATCTATCTACCCATTAGAGATAGAGTCGATAAACTCTTGGAAGCATAACAACACTGAGCTACAGCCGATGCTGGAGAACCCTCTAACGTCTTTCCATCTATCTTCTTCCCACAATCCATCATCCAAGTAATCTGGTTTTAGCCATATAGGAACTATGTCTCTTTTCTCACGGCTCATTTTGCCCGCGACTTATCACCGGAGTTCAGTTTCCTCTTGATCGCTCCTGAGAGCTTAATCTTATCGGCATTAAAGAGGGCTGAGAGGGAGGATGGATTGATAGCTCGATTCTACAATATTGAGGGGTAAAGAAGTTGAGGCTAAGATAAAGAGCTTTACACCCCATGTCACGATATGGGTGACAAACTTGAACGAAGACCGTTTAGAGAGGTTAAAGCCTGTGGATGGAGAGATCACATTAAGTGTTGGCGCCCATAAAATCGTAACCCTATTGATGAAGTGCGAGAGATCTCCTAAAAGCTCCAGGGGACGTTGTGGAAGCGTGATGAAAGGTGAAACGGCGCTTAGATCACAGTCTTATCTTTAATAGATGCCCCTCATCGCCAAACTGTTAGATGGCGGTCGAGATGATAATCTGGCTGGTCACCGGAAAGTGTAACCTAAACTGCATACACTGCTATGCGAGCAGATTTCGTGGACTAGAGGCCATGAGCTTGGACGATGCCTTAAGGTTCATCGAGGAGATCTCAGACTACGGCGTCGAGCACGTGGCGTTGACGGGTGGGGAGCCCCTTCTGAGAAGGGATTTAAAAGAGATCATTAAGGCCATTGGAGACCATGGGATGAGCTGCAATATGTCGACGAATTTAACATGTCTTAATCGAGAGTTGGCGGAGTTCCTTGGGAGATATGATGTCTATCTCTATGTGAGCTTGGATGGTTCTAGGCCGGAGACCTATGAGAGGATTAGAGGCCATGGGAATTGGGGACGTTTCATGAGGGGAATTAAGCTCCTTAAGGAATATGGTGTCTCCTTCTCAACTGTGATGGCGGTCTGCAAGTATAACTATATGGAGACGAAGGATTATGTTAGGCTCGCCGAGAAAATTGGCGCGGAGAGCTCATGCATAATACCTGTCTTACCCGTTGGTAGAGCTAAGGAGAACGATGTAGCCCCCTCTAGGGAGGAGACTATACGATCGGTTAAATTACTTGAGGAAGCCTGTAACGAGCTTGGATATAATGGGCTTATCTGGTGCTATATGCCAGCCGAGCTACTCATAGACTCGCCATACATCTATGTTACCGGTGGATGCAGGACGGATAAAGTTATCGATGTGGATCCAGCTGGAAACCTACTCCTCTGCGACACCCTGGACTATAGGATCGCGAATGTTAGGGATGGCTTCACCAATGCCTTAAGAGAGTACTATTCAGATGAGCTTGTTAAGAGGGTCATGAACCCTAGGCTTCCAGAGCCATGTAGATCCTGTAGGCTGAGGGATATTTGTATGGGTGGATGTTATGCTCGATCCCTACTATTCAAGGGGACCTTGGATCCACCCGACCCATACTGTCCATTGGTCTCTAAGGTTGAATAACTATATCTGCTCCGGTGGAATCTTATTGGGTGGATGCGCGACGAAATACTTCAGCCCATACCTCTTCAGCCTCTTGACAACATGAGGATATAATATCAGCTCTTCAACCTCAACCTCTTCCTCGAGAATCGGATCTATTTGCTTAAGTCTCTTCAAGAGGTCTATGAAGCTGCTCTTGGGCGAGAAGGAGGTCATGACGGATGGATGGCAGCTCACTCCATAATCTATGAGATTCTTTAAGGCTTGGAGCTGGAGCTTGAAGCCGCTCTGATCCGCTCCGGTCAGCATCTCAAACTCCTTCTCATTACATCCCTTTAATGAGACTCTGACGTGGAGAGACTTGTATGAGGCCAATTTCCTCGCATAATCTTCATCCCATCCAATCAGTATTCCATTGGTCTCTAGGATGAATTCTCTAACGACTCCATCGAGAGTTTTCAAGAGACTTAATAGATGATCCTTTCCAATAGTCGGCTCACCCCCACTCACCCTCGCCCTCCACAACCTCCTCTTCATCATCAATGATCTAAGCCTCTCGGCGACGGCTTCAGCCCTATAAAATCTCCCGATCTTCGCGGGACTAGATCTAACCCTGTCTGAAACCCAGCAAAATTTACAGGATAAGCCGCATCCAACGCAATCCGCCGTTACTATCCCACCATACCATCTATCGACCCTAAACCTGTAGTACTTCCTCTCCTGATCCTCACCCTCTCCTCGGACGACGAGCTTCTCGATCTTGAGATGAGATTTTACGGGGTCATATGGCATGATGTTGTCAACTAAGTTTAGGAATTCTTCATCTTAAGGGTTTACGGCCTGGTGGACTCCAATTCTCCGACTCAGTTTCCTTGATTATCTTCTCTCCGCTAGATGCTTCTTCCCTAGCCGGCTTGATTATCATTCGGCCATTCCCTAAGCATATTTCAACCTTATCTCCTTCCCTCAATCCCAGCATCTCGGCAATATCACGCGGTATGGTGACCCTCCTACCCGACAATATCTTCTGAACCCTCTTCGAGTTCCCCTCATTAGAGTCTAAGTTCGCGCCTTCAGGCTTGCCGCCGGCTCTGCGCAGAAATCTTCTAGAGACAAGTATGTATATTCCGACCCCTGCGGCCACCGCGGCGGCTTGGGCGAAGATCACGTTCTTCGCCAATATATTCTCCCCTAGGAGGGATTGATAGGTTTTGCTCAGATCCCCATATCTGATCTCTAAGTCGGCGACCTTCTGCCTTAGACTTGCGCCCTCGGCTAATGCATCGTGATACCTGCTCTCTAGATCCCCGTATCTGGCCTTCAAATCTTGATACATCGACCTGTAAGTCTTCAGGTCTGCCAGCGTGTTCTCGTAATCCTTTAAGAGATTCCTATAGTTTTCATCAAGCTTTCCATAGTCTCTCGTGAGAAGATCGTATTTCGCCCTAAGCCTCTCCAAGTCTAGGAGGGTTTGCTGATGCTTATCCCTCAGATCATCATATCTCCGATCTAGCTCTCTGTACTGGCCCGTTAAGTCTTTATAGGATTTCTCCAGCTGATCGTACTTGTTCTGTAGTTGCTGATAGCAGCCTCGAAGATTGCTATATTTCTCTTGAAGGCTCTCTAAAGCCTCCTCTTTCTCATCGAGTTCGGCCTTTAAGTCATCTATCTCATCCTTTAGATTATTTATCTTGCTTCGAGCCTCTTCAAGCTCTTCTTCAAGCTCTTCATAGGTCTTGCTCCTCACGATCGACATATACCAATCATGCTCTAAAACCTTAGATGATCCATTCACCTTATATGAGGTCTCTAGATCTGCCTGTAGATGGGGTTCTGGGGCAACCTCCCTCGGAATGCATACATTTATGGATTTTGAGGTGGTCCAGCCCTCTGTCACTGAGGTCTCTGAGACTATTATCTTGTCATAGATTACTTGGGTGTAGGAGTTTGCGTGGTAGGTTAGGGTGAGCCTGACGCTTAGATCTGTTAGGTTATTCTTCGCCTTCATCCAGAAGCTTATCGTTATGCATGTGCCCATCTTTATCTCAGATGGATAATTGAACCTCACCTCGACATCGTCCTCTATCATGGAATAGCCTTGGGCCATGACTGGGCTTAGCATCATCAGCAGGATTAGGAGTGTTAATCCGATTATCCGACCCTTTCCAACGCTCATCAAGATATATCGATTTAAGCTCGTTAATAAGGCGATCCCTACGAAAAGGCTACAAACCACTACATCAACTCTAATAGATGTGGAATTCATAAGACTCACCCTCAGCGCGGAAGAATACAATATTCAAAACACTTTCAAGCCATCCTTCATCTCAAGCCTATATGAGAACCCTAGAGAAGGTGTATGGGTGAAGGTAGCCGGACATCTAGGCGGGAGACTTAAGCTCGAGCAGGCTGGGAGACAGGTGAGAGTGGTCTGCACCGCCAACCTAGAGAAGGATGAATTAGAGAGGTTGGCTCTGCTTGAAACAGGGCTTTGGCATCCACCATTTGAAGATGGATTAAAAACCCTCCCAAGGAGATTCAGGATGATCTGTGATAGGCTCTCATCGATCTACCCCGGTGTCAGGATCCCGATAGCGCCACATGATTTTAAGCAGATCTTCATATCGATTCTCCTATCTAAGAGAGTGAACTACGATATCGTCAGGAGATGGTGTAGGGAGATCTGGAGAAGGTTTTCAAACGGATTTGAGGAGATCTTATCGAGGGAGCCTGAACTCAAGAAGATTTCGAGGAGCTATCAGCTATCCACGCTCATAGAGTCTATTAAAGACCTGTTACGACTTCGAGAAGAGCCCAGCAGAATACATCCAAAAATCCTTGAACTGTTTGGAAGACCGGGGAAAGATCTCTCAGAATACATTTTATCGCTTCCACCCGAACTCTCGAGGCTCATCCTCCTGTCGGTCAAGGGGATTGGGCCGAAGACCGCAGACTCCATACTCCTCGCAACAACTACGAGCTTGGAGAGCATTCCATGCGATGTCCACCTAGTCAAATTTATCGATAGAATGGAGATCTTGAAAGGTCTTAAGAGACCTGAGAAGGGCTTTTGTAGGAGATTTCTATGTAAGCCTGAATCCGCTGAGAGATGGGGGATCCCAGCCTGCCCTAGAGCGATTGAGGGTGAATGTATTAGATATGAGCTCTTAAAGCATCTCGGAGAGCTTGGCGGATGGTTTCAGACACTAGTTTATCTTCATGGAAGAGACTTCTGCAGATCGATCAAACCGAGATGCAGAGAGTGTCCTTTAAGAGATCTATGCCTGAATAGTCGGACCAAATAATGAGCGATCATCGAATTCAATACGGATTATTTAGGAGAGCTACCGCTCTTAGAGATAAACCTAATCCTCTCCATCCTCCTAGTTGCGATGAATTTCTGAGGTTAGAGGAGGGTTTGCGGTCTAGCACGTAATAAAGCTTTTGGTGATACAAGATATACAGCGAGGCATGCGATCAAAATTCTCCGAAATTCTTTGTAAAAATGTTAAATAATTGATCGATCTTGTTAAGGGTATGAGCGTTGGAGAGCTAGCCCTAAGAATCGGGTTGACGAAGGAGCAGCTGATCCTATTGCTGATCCAAGCCGCCATAATCGGAGTAAGCCTAGCCCTGGGGATAGGGAAGACAGAGCCCGTCGACAAGCTTCCTTTCTAGATCGTCAATAACCATGACATCCAACCTTCTCCAATATTTTTTTGACACTAATCTCAAATGGGTTGAGCCAGCCAGATCTATCGTTATAGAGGTTTGGATGTATTCCGAAGCTTAGGGTGTTATCCATGTCGGGAAAGTCTATATCGCTGATAATAGCCCTTGTGTTAACGTACTTGATCGTCCTGTAAAAGTCGATCGATGGAATGAGAGAGAATGTTATGTATCTGTTGGCCGTCCGCATTTCAGTAAAGCTATATGGCATGTTTATGAGAACGTGCCTCGCCTTCTCCACATCATAAGAAATCGTGATTACCGGCGTAGCGATGGTCTCCGGGTTCCATGGAGGAACCCAAGATATCACATACCTGTAGATCGCCCTTACCGCCTTCTCGAAGTGTTTCCTGACAGTTTGTCTAGTCAATCTAAGGATCTTAGCCAGATCAATGTATTTAATGAAGACGTTTTTACGAAGTTCTTTCAGGATTAATAGATCAATTTTACTAATATCCGGGTTATCGGCCGGAAGTTCATATATTTCTGGAATTATTGATGAATCTCTTCCTATCCAATCTTGTTTCCAAACACCTTGTCTAAAGTCGAAACAATCTACTCTGAATGGAAGAGCCCTCATATAAAATAGCTTATCTATTTCAAAATCAGTTATGATGTTTGTAGATTTAAGTCGATTTAAGAACTTGACGAGACTGTTAAAGTATTTTGGCGGTGGTGTGAATATGGTCATGAACTTCCTTTGCCTTGTAAGGTATGTATAGTAGGTGAGGTACATGAACTCTCCAAAGACATTTAACAGTCTGCTCGTAAACTTCGGAGATAGCGCGGGCTCAATCATCACTAAATATCTTTGAAGCCCTAGGAGGCCGCAGTTTATCGCGGCCTTGACGGAGAGGCCGAGTTTAGGGAATCTCTTGGTTAAT
>JAGGTD010000063.1 GCA_021163925.1 Nitrososphaerota archaeon | reverse complement strand
TGATAGACCAATATGCCCTTCAGGTAGGCTTCAAGATAATATCTCCCATTTGGGACGAGCTTTAGGACAGCCTCCCCATCAACATCGGTCTCATCCTCGGATATCGCCTCCTCTTCTAGATCTGGCTTGAGATATACTTTGACGCCCTCAACTGGGGAGCCGAATCTATCCTTAACCTCCACGTTAACCCTGTAAAGCGGTAAAGTTATGCTCACAGTCTTATGATCCGGGTCGGCCGACTCGGTGGACTCCTTCTCAACATCCTTGAACCGGACAACGACTTCATAGGATCCGGATGGGAGAGGGCCGAAGGAAGCCTTACCATCGTCACCAGTTAACCTTGAGTATTTAACTGAATTATTTCCGCCGAATGTTATCGTGACATTTGCCCCCGGAACGGGATCCCTCTCCTCATGATCCCAAACCCCTATTGTCCAACCGCTCAAAACATTTACCACAACTTTCCCATAAGCGGTTTCATTATATCTAAAGGAGGAGTTCTCATATACGAGATTTCCCGGAGGATAGAAGACTTTAAGCGTGTATACTGCCGTCTCGTTTATATTGAAGCTGACCTCACCATTAGAATTCGTCGTCCCATTCAAGGTTGTCGTTGCATTCTCTATCTTTACAAAAGCTCCGGGCAATCTTTTATCGTCTAGGGTGTAGATCTTTATGGTTACGCTTGGATCTGCTTTAACCGTGATTGGTGTTGCCGTGAATATGATCATGGCCGTGATCGTTAGTAGGATGAGCGCTCTCCCCTTCACCATCACTGATCATGAGTAGAATTGGGGGAGATATATTTATGGCGTTCCCCTCGAAAGGATTTTAATGAGGAGAATTGAGGGTGTATCAGGAAGAGGTTAGGGTTAAGACTGGCGGGGAGACGGACATCCTCGATATAAGCGATGAGGTTGAGAGAGTCGTTAAGAGATCTGGGGTAAGGAATGGAGTCGCCCACGTCTTCGTGATAGGATCAACCGCCGCTGTGACGACTATGGAGTATGAGCCCGGGCTTAAGGAGGACTTACCAGGAGCATTGGAGAGAATAGCTCCCAAGAATATCGAGTATAAGCATCATTTGAGGTGGGGAGACTATAATGGACACAGCCATGTTAGGGCGGCGATAGTTGGGCCAAGCCTAAGCGTTCCGGTGAAAGACGGCAGACTCATCCTCGGAACCTGGCAACAGATAATCTTGATCGAACTCGATGTTAGGGCTAGGAATAGGAGGATTATGGTCACGGTTATGGGCGAGTAGGCTGGCGGGCGGCGCTCGCGGCTGTCTCCAGAGTCCATCTAACGGCGTTCACTATCTCCCTAAGCCTATACTCCTCCCTAAAGTTCCTCACAACTATCTCCTTAACGAGGTCTCCATCTAATTTGATTTCATAGCTTAACTCGTAGCCGGGTGGAAGCAATCCTTTCTCAACCCTCTCCTTATCCGCCTTACTCATCGCGTCCAAGACCTTTCGGATGAGGAAGGATGAGAATGGCCTCATATCTCTCGTCAACCCAATTTCTGGGTTCACGATGAATCTAAGCTCGTCTCGGCCCACCGCAACCCTAGCCAAGATCTCCCCACTCCTCGACCTAAGAACTCTAAATCTCCCGGTCTCCGGAGGCTTTGGAGCGGGCTTCTCCCTGACCGCCGCGGCCTTCTTGAAGCTCTTCTTAGCCAGCTCCTCATCGACGAACTCTACCAGCTTCTCAAGCAAGCTTACCTCATTTCTTAGCTCACTCAGCTTTCTCTCGAGGTAGTCTTTCAGCCTCGCAAGCTCCTTAACCTCTTCAGACTCTTCAGGAGCACTCATATCTTCGACACTTACCAAACCTTCCTAGGAGTCTCTCGCCTTTAATATGTTCTCCCACAAATCCCTCACTATAATCCCGAGATTATACGATGGAAATATTGTGAGATCGCCCAAATCTATTCTAGTCCAGATCTCGAGTATGAATCCTCGCAAAGCTTAATATATTCCGAGCATCTAGACAGCTCAGAGAGCTTATGCCCCTAATTTATTCGGCTTCATTTAAACATGTTAAGCCCTATAAGACATCATGCCTAGGACATTTTCCAGACAAGTCCGTCAAGGTGCTCTTGGTTAGAGATGTGAAGAATACTCATGAAAATCTCAGCGAGCTGAATAGGTTGATAATAGCAGAGGATTGTAAGATTTTAAACATGGTTCCATCGAGTCTAAAAGATCCATTCATAGATGTATGCTACTTCTTGGAGTGCGATCCCGACGCCGCGAATAGGGTTATCAAGGCCATCAAGAAGTTTGGATTCTCAAAATCCGCTGCGATAGTTGACTCACCGCTGGATGATCTAGCCTTAGTCCCATTCTTTCCACTTATAGTCGCTGATAGGAGGGCGGTCGTGATGAGAGAGCCCATGTATAGGGGGCTGTTTAGAGGATTTCGTAAAAGACTTGGAATAGGAGCCGCGAAAGTCTTTCTACACCTTGTGGGGGTTGATGTTGGGAGGGAGGCATATGAAGCTCTCTCAGAGATGGTGAGGGGCTTGGATGCCGTTAATGCTATCAGAGTCCTGCTCATGATAGGACAATCTCTTGGATTTTGCTTCCTAGAAGAGTTGAAGGTTGAGGACGACGCGATCATAGTGGGCTTAGCCGAGAACTGGGAAGGCGCAGCCATGAGAAATGAGTATAATTCCCCACAATGCTTCTTCACAAAAGGCGTGATCGAGGGATATCTCGAGGCCGCGACGGGTGAGCGATGGGATGCTGAGGAGGTAGAGTGCTTGGCTATGGGCTCCGAGAGGTGCGCTTTTATAATCCAAAAACGGGTGTGATGAACGCTTAAATATGGTCTAATGAATTTATTCAACGTTATGCCTCTCGAAATAATTACGAATTTGGTCAGCCAATTTGTGGCGTTTCTGCCGAGGATCATCGGAGCGATAATAATCCTGATAATAGGCTGGGCCGTGGGGAGAGGGGTTGGAGCCGCCATCTCAAGGATCCTCGATAGAGCTGGCGTCGACGACGCGTTGAGGAAAACCTCTATTGGGAGGGCGATAGAGAGGGCTGGAGTCCCCACACCTAAGTTCTTCGACATCCTAGTGAGAGTCTTCATCTACTTGATAGCGGTCTTCGCGGCCGTCAACGTCCTCCAGATAGACGTCTTGACCTATTACATGAAGATGGTCGTCGAGTATCTCCCAAGCCTCATAGCCGGAATAGTCATCCTGATCTTTGGGTTGATGATAGCAGACTTCATAGGAGACGCCATAACCGCCGTCGGCAGGGAGGCCAAGATAGAGTATGCCTCTCTGGTCTCCCTAGCCGTCCGCGGAATACTCTATCTCGTCGTCATAATAATCGGTCTATCGACGATGAAGATCGATGTAAGCATCTTAAACGTGGTTGTTACAGCGATCTCTTGGGGCGTCGCGGGGGCGATAGCGTTGGGAATAGGCCTTGCATTAGGGTTTGGGTTGAAAGACTACGTGGCCAAGAAGTCCGAGGATTGGTTGAAGAGGGCGAGCGAGAGCGCTAGAGCTTTAGAGAAGAAGGAGTGAATGTTCAGCGCAACCTCATCCCATTTTTTCTAAAAGATCTTTCTGCGCTCAACAACTATTCTCTTAACCTCGCCATGTGGATAGCCTATTAGGATCAAATCTGCCAACCTTGGGAATATTCCGGTCTCCAATATTCCGGCGATGGATCTAAGCCTCTCATCGAGCTCCTCCGGGTTCTCCAGCTCCCCAGCCTCAACGTCGGCGATAAGGTTTCCATTATCGCTTATGATAGGGCCCATCTTCCCCTTCCCTAATCTAAGCCTTATCTCCATCCCCCAGCCATTCAAGACACTCTTCACATGTGGAAACGCATACTCTAAGACCTCGACTGGGATGGGCATATCCAGCCTAGGCTTAAGCTTCATGAAATCCCCGATGTAAACCACTCTTTCGGCCGCTTGGGCCAACACCTTCTCCCTCAGAAGCGCTCCTCCACCTCCCTTGACCGCATTCCCAGACTCATCTACTTGATCGAAGCTATCTAGGACTAGATCCGGCCTAGGACACTCATCTAAACTCGTCAGCTTGAATCCACCTTCAATTATCAGCTGCTTGGCTTGGAGTGAGGATGGGATGAATGATAGCTTCAGCTCATTCCGCTTTACATAGTTCCCGAGCCTCTCCATAAGCCGGGCAATGGTCGTCCCACTTCCAAGACCTATCACCATCCCATCCCTAAGCTCCTTCAACACCTCGGCTATCGCCACATCCCTCGCCCTCAGAATCTCGCCTCGATTCATTCAAGAACTTCTCGGCTTTAGAACTAATAGATTTAAGCTCGGCCAACAGCTCTTCGGCGCTAGGCTCTCGATAGCGTCTCAACGCCTCGCGCAGTCTCTTCAAAGCCTCCTCATCCACCTCACCCCCTAGAGAGACCTCCTCATACTCCTCAATCTTGGAGGAGATTCTCCAGTAGAGTATCAGCGATATGCTGGTCGTGACTATGAATGCGGCGACGATAGCTAAGGCCTTCCACAATCCGAGAAAAACTCGTTTAGAGATCTATAAAGAGGTTATCGTCTGGACTAGGATCCATCCACCGATCCCGATCAACGCTATAGATAATATAAGTGAGACCATGTGTAGATGCCTCGTCTTTAAGGTCTTGCGGCCCGTGGCCGTGAGGTGGGAGATCGCTCCAAGGAAGGCGTAATCCATCCAGATATGGAATAGATACATTATCAGGACTCCTGGGATCGAGGCCATCTCAAGAGCGTAGGTTATCAGGCTCAACCCAACCGTGAACCACCAGATCAAGAAGTATGGGTTTAAGCCCGTGAAGGTCAACCCCACTAGAAAAGACCTAAAGAACCAACCTCCTCCAAGCTCCAAATCTCGATTATCAGCCTTCAGATCATCTCCTCTCCTAAGCCCCTGATATGATGAATTGGCTTGGAGGACCCCGAATATGATTATGGCCGCCGCGCCCGACAAGCCTATCGCAAATCTCACCAGCTTATTCGCCAAGAAGCCCCAGACACCATAGGCCAATCCTAGGACGAGTGGGAGCTCGAAGGACATATGGCCTAGGGCCACGACCCAACCACTTCTCCCACCGCTCCTCAAGGCGTTCTCGACCGTGATGAAGAAGAGTGGGCCTGGAGAAAGGACTCCTGAAGCCGATAATGACACCACTAGGACGAATAGCTCTAGGAGCCCCAACCCTAGCCAAGGTTGGCGTCGAGCAAACTTATATCCTTACCCCCTCACCCGAAAAATCAAAATATCCTAAATAATGCGATATGAGATGAGGATAAGCGACGAGAGCTGGCCGCGGTGAGGTAGCGGTTAGCCTTCCGGCCTGTGGAGCCCCTTCGCGCAGTAAGCCGGATGCCTGGGTTCGAATCCCAGCCGCGGCCCTCCATCCTAGATGTCAAATTAACTATTACATCGATATTTTTCCGACTTCTCGGCGAAGGATTATATCCGTCATCTAGGTTTGTTGAATTGATGAGGAAAGGCTTGGTTGCTACCCTGATCCTCATCATAGCTCTCGCCATCCAAATGATCGCCCCTATCCAAGCTTCAAAGATCTCATTCAATTACAAGAAGCCTCTTGGAAGGTTCTCAAGATTCCTTGAGGTCGAGTTTATCGGAGACGGGGTCAGGGAGAGCTTCATGGGAGAAGATGTGATAGATCTGAAGGCGCTTCCACCCGGAACCTACTATATCATCGCTAGGTGGATGGGGGTTGAGGTTGGGAGATGGGTCATCTCGCTAGATAGGGGTGATCTGGCCTTAAACCTAGATCTCGCCATGACCGATCTAAGCCTAAGGGTAGTCGATCTAAAGGGTAGAGTCCTACAAAACTTCATGGTCGAGATAGATCCGAATATCTATGGTGAGCTTAGGTCGGTCGGCGGGATGATCACGATTAGAGCCGTTCCAACCACCATAAACTACGTCCTCAAAGTTTCTTGGAGGTCACCGACCTATGGAACGATCTCATCGACCGAGGTCTCCATACTTCCCTCAGAGGTCAGCGGATTAGGAGAGGTAGCCCTACCCGTCGGGGACATCAGGATAAGGGTTGTCGATCTGGTGGGCAGACCTATCTCCGGAGCTACGGTCTCCCTCGCTGGAGTTGAGGTGAAGACCGATGTGAGTGGAGAGGTGGTCTATAGTCAGGTTCCGCTCGAAGTGAATGGTTCTCCGATAAGCTATGAGCTTAGGGTTAGCAGGGATGGTGAGGTAATCTACTCAGGGGTTATCGAGGTTTCGAGGGCTAAAACGAGCCTAGTCATCATGGCTGAACTCTATGATCTGAAGATTAGGGTTGAGGGAGCTATGGATCAGCCGCTCCCTTATGCGAGGATAACTCTTAAGAGGGGTGGGGTTGAGCTTGGAACCTATAACGCTGACGAGGGAGGCTATCTAATCATACCAGACCTACCATTAAGCGATTACACGGCCGAGGCTGAGTGGAAGGGGTTTAAGGGATCCACCACCATCACCAAGGATGATCTGAGGGTTGGTAGGGTTGCCATCATCAAGCTCCCACCATACACGGAGATCCTCGGAATACCCCTAACCCTCTCATCGCTAGTAATGCTTGTGCTTGGAATCATAGTGGGGATCGTTTTGATGGTGATTGGCTTGATGGAGTATATGATGTGGAGGGGTAGGAGGCTCGGAATCTACCCGCCGAAGAAGTAGTTAATAGTTCCCAGATAGGCTATAAGTGGAGATGCTGAGTAGGGAGGATGCTCTAAAACTTCTAAGAGAGAATGTCAGGAATGAGAAGATCATCCTCCACATGATAGCAGTCGGGGCGATAATGAGGGAGCTGGCGAGATATTTTGGAGAAGATGAGGATCTCTGGGAGCTTGTCGGCCTCCTACATGACATAGATTATGAGAGGACGAAAAACGACCCGTCAAAGCATGGCCTCGTCGCTGAGGAGATCTTGGGATCGCTGGTCTCGGATGATGTATTGAGGGCGATAAAATCACATAATTATGAGAACACGGGGATTGAGCCGAGGACGAGGATGGAGAAGGCGCTGATAGCCTCGGACGCGGTCTCGGGATTGATCATAGCATGCGCCCTAGTCATGCCATCTAAGAAGCTTGAGGAGGTTAAGGTGAAGACCGTTAAGAAGAAGTTTAAGCAGAAGGACTTCGCGAGAAATGTTAGTAGGGAGAGGATACTCTTCTGCGAGCAGATAGGGATACCGAGGGAGAAGTTCTTCGAACTAGCATTAAACGCGTTAAAGGGAGTCAGCGATGAGCTAGGGCTTTGAGAAGCTCTATAGTCGAGATCGCCGCGCCGATCAGGGAAATTGGTGAAATGGATGGAGTCCCGAAGAACGTGGTCGAGATTATGATGGAATTTATGAGATGGAATCCAAAGAAGATCATTAGGAGAATGCTCCAGACAACGCGTCTTGCCTTAATGATCGCATATATCAGTGATAAGGCGGCCATGGAGTTGAGAGATAGGTAGATCTGAGCGGGTAATCCATCGAGCTTCGACGCGAGTAAATATGCTTCCGGATTTATGAAAGCTATCATCAAGTCTCCAAACGCTATAACCATCAACAAGATTACCAATGGATATCTCGTTAGTTTATCTATGGGCTTCATCTACCCTTAAACCTCGGCCTACGCTTAGATAAGAATGCATCTATGCCCTCCCTTAGATCTTCGGTCTCGAAGAGCCTTCCAAACGCCTCCGACTCAAACCTATACCCCTCCTCGATCCTATAAGATCCCGCTAGATTTATGGCCTGCTTGAGTAGGTTGAACGCTATTGGAGGACCCTCGGCGAGGGTCAGCGCAAACCCCTCAACCCTCTCATCAAAGTCTTCAGGTGGGATGACCATGTTCACGAGACCTATTCTCTCCGCCTCCTCGGCGGAGATCTTCTTCCCAAGCATTAGAAGCTCCTTGGCCCTTCCAAGCCCTATGAGCTTGACAAGTCTCTGAGTTCCGCCGGCTCCGGGGATTAAGCCTAATCTTATCTCGGGTTGCCCGAGTATGGAGTTGCTTGAGGCTAATCTGAAGTCGCAGGCCAAGGCTATCTCTAAGCCGCATCCAAGGCAATATCCCTTGATCGCCGCTATGGTGGGTTTCGGAAAACTCTCGATGTCATCTATTATCTCCTTCCACCTCTTAGACTCCTTCTCGGCCTCCTCTCTACTCAATCCCTTGAATAGGTTTATGTCTGCTCCAACGGAGAAGGCGTTTTCCCCAGCCCCCCTGATCACGACAACCCTTACCTCATCGTCTCCCTCAAGATTCTTTAGAGCTTCGTCTAAGTCTTCCATCATCTCGTTGGTCAGGGCGTTCAGCTTCTCAGGTCTATTCAATATTATCCAAGCTATCGGAGGTTTCCTCTGAAGAACCACTCTCTTCATCTTCTCGGATTCAGCCTTCTCCTCACCGCCCTCCAGCTTGAAGATCTCTTCAAGGTGTTCGTCGGGCTTATAATATTCTGGGTCATATCCCATCTTTCTCTCAAGCTCCTCGACAACCCTATGATAACCCACCTCTCTAAAGAATCCCATTATCCCCTTTGGGAAGCCTAATGCGAGTTTAGTTGCCTTATCGATCTCCTCCAGGGATGCTGCTCCAAGCTTCACGAGCCTTGCGATGATGTTCGCCGATGGAGCTAGGATAGTTAATGGATCAACTTTCTCCGATAGCTCTTTCGGCACCTCAGCCCTCCCAGCCCCCTCTCCAAGATACTTGTAGAAGCCTCTCCCAGATATTCTGCCCCACCATCCCCTCCCATAATACTCCTTGATCAGCGGGCATAGGAGTATCAGTCTCGAATCCCTCTTCTTAACCTCCCTCATGGCCGAGTACACTATATCCAATCCGATGTAGTCCATGAGCTCGAATGGGCCCATCGGTAATCCAACTCTATACTTGATCGCTGAATCGACCTCGGCTATCTCGGCCTCCCCTCTCTTAACTATCCACGCGGCCTCGTCTAGGATCGGCAATAATATTCTGTTTATGATGAAGGCTGGTAGATCCTTTCTACAGATTAAGACCTCCTTACCCAAGCTCCTCACAAACTCTTCAGCGATCCTCAAGGTCTCCTCAGACGTCATCTCCCCTGGAATTATCTCGACGAGCTTTATGAGCTGTGGGGGATTGAAGAAGTGTATTCCTATGAACTTGTTCGGCCTGCTCGTCGCCGATGCCAGCTCGGTTATGGGTATGGTGCTCGTATTCGTGGATATTATCGCATGCTGTTGAGAGCTTTCATCTATCTCGGCCAAGACCTTTCTCTTAATCTCAAGATTCTCTGGAACGCATTCTATAACTAGGTCGGAGTCTTTAACGGCTTCAGCGATCTCCGTCGAAGTCCTTATCCTAGCTAGGATCCGCTCTATCTCGCCCGCTTCTATACGCCCTTTTTCCGCGAGCTTCCTTAAACTCCATCTAATCCTATTCAACGCCCTCTCCAATGCTCCTAGATCTATATCCATGAGCTTGACCATATAGCCCGCCATGGCCGCGACCTGAGCTATTCCATGCCCCATCCTCCCAGCGCCTATTACAGTAACCTTCTCGATACCGCCTCCCATCTCCGTCAGATTCTCCTAGCAACCGCTTTAAATCAGTATCATGTTGCAAATGGTTATAGGCGTGGAATCTAGGTATTTCTCGGTGTATGGTTGATGGGATCGCCCGAGGATCTCTTGAAGAGGCTTAGAGGCGTTGGGGGGATAAGGCCTATCCCACCATCGGATCTAGAGCTTATAGTTAGGGAGCTTCAATACTTGAAGATGGAGGTCGATAAGATTAAAACGGCTTTGAAGAAGCATGGAATAGAGGTTGATTAGATCCTCCTCACCCGCTCGTGGATGAGCTCAGCTCTCTTATAGGCTTCTCTCCTAAAATCCTTAGATAATAATGGCAGAAATCCATGGCCCTCAACCGCTACCGATGCTGCAGCCGATCCGACGGCTGAGGCCCAGTCGATCTCTCCACTCCTCAGAAATTCGGCTAAGAAAGCTCCGCCGAAGACATCTCCAGCTCCCGTTGGGTCGATCGCTTTCGTCTCATAGATTGGTATGAGGAACTTCTTGGATCTATCGCTGACTATCGCCCCCCTCTTCCCCATCGTCAGTAAGATGATCTCCGCAAGTTCATGAAGCCTATCAACGATGGCCTCGGGTTCGGTGGCATCTGTTATCACTTGTCCCTCCTCTATCGAGGTCTTCAGCGCCCATAGACCTGGAAAGCTTAGATCGATCTTCACGAGCCTAACCTTATTCGATTTATCTGATTCTCTGAGGAGTCCCTGTGGATCGAGCAGAACCCTATCATGTCGGCTTACAAGCCTCTTAATGTCCTCGATAAATAATTCCCGCGCTACTGGGCCGAGGTAGATGGCATCTCCCTCAACATCATCGATCTCAATCCTAGGTGCGCGGGCTTCAAGCCACATCTCCCTAAGATCTCCAATATTCCTTATCCTAAATCTAGTCGTCTTCGCCTCCACGAGCCTAGCGATCTTAGACACATCTATACCTGCATTCGATAAGATCTTCAGATATTTTTCCGGAAAATCCTCCCCAACCATCGAGATCACTTTCACATCCGAGCCCATCGCTCTCGCGGCCAGAGATGTATAGCATGCGACGCCTCCCATATTCTCCAATATCTCCCCATCGCGGACTATCTCATCGATCGTTAGATGTCCTATAACGGTGATCGACCTTAAATCGCCGCGAGCCATGCCGAACTCAAAGTATAATTTTTCAGAGTCATATATGAGTTTGCGAAAAGCTTAAGAAACCATTTTAACCAGATCTCCCATCTCTAGGCTGAGAAGCCTTGAGGACCAAGATAGCCGCGACCATAGGGCCTTCCTCCCGCTCCGTTGAGACCGTTAAGGCCATGGCCTTAGCCGGAGTATCCGCATTCAGGATAAACTTCAGCCATGGAAGCGTGGATGAATGGCTCAGGTTTGTGAGGGTCGTTAGGGAGGTTGAGGACGAGGTTGGGCGTCATCTAGCCTTGATAGGCGATCTAAGGGGGCCATCGGTGAGGATCGGAGACCTCGATGAGCCGATAAGATTGAGGGCTGGGGATGAAGCCCAGCTCGTTTTGGCTGAGAGGTTGCCGGGTGGAGGTGATAAGAGGATCCCAATCCCGAATAAGTCGATTCTCGGAAAGTTTAGGGAAGGCCATATACTCTTGATGGATGATGGGAGGGTGATTCTCAGGGTTCTCGAGGGTGGTGGGGAGAGAATCTCCCTTAAGGCTTTAACGGACGCAACCATAACCTCCAGAAAGAATATAGTTATTCAGGGCAGAGACCTCGAACTTCCAACAATAACCGAGCGCGAGGTTGAGGCTGTTAAATTCGCCGTTCAAGAGGGCTTCGACTATATAGGATTAAGTTATGTGAAGGGGGCTGAGGACATCTCGATGCTCAAGGGCATGCTCCTATCCCTAGGAGCAAAGGATATAGGGATAATAGCGAAGATAGAGACCCCGACCGCGGTGAATAGGCTTGAGGAGATCGTAGACTCCGCCGACGTAATCTTAGTCGCGAGAGGAGATCTCGGAATGTACTTCTCGCTCGAGGAGATCCCAAGGCTCCAGGAGAGGATCGTCGATCTATGCATCGAGAAGGGTAAACCAGTCATAGTCGCAACCCAGATCCTGGGATCCATGATCGAAAGCCCCGTCCCAACTCGCGGAGAGATAATAGACGTGGTCTCGGCTATTAGGCAGGGAGTCGATGTGTTGATGCTAACGGGTGAGACGGCGGTAGGAAGATATCCGGTCGAGGTCGTCAAGTGGCTCTCGAAGATAATCGAGACATATGAGCCTGATATAGTTCCGCAGAGGCGGAGGAAGCTTAGAGATGGGGATGTCAGAGATAGGTTCGCATATGGGGTGGTATCTCTAGCCGAGTCTCTAGATGCTGTTATAGGGGTTTATACGAGATCGGGTAGGACGGCGATGAGGATAGCGAGCTTCAGACCCAGATGTAGGATATTCTCAGCCTCAAACTCCAAGAGAACCTTGAGAAAGCTCGCGCTCATCTGGGGGATAGAGTCGATAATGGTCTCCTCGAAGGACTATGAGGAGGGATTGGATGAGCTCCAGTCGAGGATGGAGAGGTTGGTCGGAGGGAAGATCATGGTCTTAACCTATGGACTGAAGGAGGAGCCCCTCCACACGGTGAGGATCATTCAATCGAGGAGGGCTTAAAGCTCAAAGAATTAGTTCAGGCCGTTTTGCCCTGATTATCGGTAGAAGCCTCTTCAAGATCTTTCTAGTGACCTCTAAATCATCTCTACAATGCGCCTCGATCGACTTCGCCGCCTCCCTATCGCCTCTCAAAGCCTTCAAGTAGATTGATGGAACATCGAATCCCTCAACCCTCAGATCCTTCTTTATCCCGAGGAACCTCGCGACGTGATAGAGATCTGATCTATGAAGCCTTAGATTCTCTCTAACGAACTCGGCTAGATCGACGTGGACGGGTTTTAGCAGCTCCTCGGCTGGAAGCTTGAGCTTGATGGCTCTAGAGATTAGGAATGGTATATCGAATCCCTTGCCGTTCCAGGTGAATATTATATGATATGCTGAGACCTCCTTCAAGACCTTCTTCAAGATCTTGGCCTCCTCGACAGGCCTCCTAACATAAAACCACCTAAACTCTCCGTCAAGCCCCATTAGCCCAGCTCCAACCAAGTGGCCTATGTCGGCGTCTAGAGCCGTCGCCTCTATATCGAGTATGCAGGCTCTAGGCCTGATCCTCCTACCAGCCATACGTGAAAACCGTTCTCCAAGGATATTAATCGTTCAGCGGGTTGAAGGCTTAATAAGATCTAGATAAGGATGTTTTAGGAGATTGAGCGCGGAGAGCTTGGTCGAGGAGATCGTGGAGGATAGGGAGAGCGGGGCGTCACAGCTCACGATCAAAGCGGCGAGGCTCTTCCTAAAGCTCTTGGAGAGAAAGCCGAGCATGGGTGAGGTTTCGAGGCTCGCGAGGCTCTTGGCGGAGGCTAGGCCGAGCATGCCTTCAATCGCAAACCTGGCATACATGGTTCTCGGAGATGTTAAGAGGCTTACATCGACTGGAATGGGCTTGGAGGAGGCTGTTGAGTCCGCCGTTAGATCAGCGGTCAAGGATTATCAGCGTAGACTGAGGGATACGATTAAGGAGGCTGTCAGGCTCCTCTCAGGATATAGGTGCATCCTGACCCACAGTTACAGCTCAACCCTAGCGACCGCCATCGAGCTATGCGAGGATCTAAAGATAATCGTGACCGAGTCTAGACCCGGGTTCGAGGGGGTCAAGCTTGCCGAGAGATTGGCTTCAAACGGCTTCGACGTGACCCTCATCGTCGACTCCGCCGCCTCCTATATCCTAGAGAGGGGTGAGGTCGACGCGGTCGTTGTGGGGTGCGACGCGATACTCGACGATTGCTCGATCGTCAATAAGATCGGGACTAGGATGATCGCCTTGGCTGCGAGGGATACTAGAACACCATTCCACGTTGTGACAGATCTCTGGAAAGCAGCCGTCCATGGATTCGTATTTGAGGAACATCCATCCGAGGAGGTATATGGTAGGGGGGTTAAGGGGATAAGTGTCAGGAACCCATATTTCGAGAAGGTTCCGCCGAGGCTTATATCGAAGTTCATCACGGAGGAAGGCATATTGACTCCGAGGATGCTTAGGGAGAAGCTTCTAGAGCTTTGGAGCAGCTTATCGCCGAGGCCGCGGCTCCTCAGCAAAAACTTATCAAGTAACCTGTTCAGACTTTAAGCCATGAGAAGGATAAGCTTTCCACTAATAGCCTTAAACTTCAAGACCTATGCTCAAGCCTTTGGAGAAAACTCTCTAAGATTAGCGAAGATAGCCGAGGAGGTCGCAGAGCAATTTGGGGTGACCATAGCGGTGGCGCCGCCGATGATAGATCTAGCGAGGGTGGCGGCGGAGGTCGAGATACCCGTCTTCGCCCAACACGTCGACCCATATAAGCCTGGAAGCCACACGGGCTCGATTATAGCCGAAGATGTTAAGGCGGCTGGCGCCGTCGGGTCCTTGGTGAATCACTCAGAGCATAGGCTTAGGCTGGCGGATATAGGCATGGTTTTGGAGAGGCTTAGGGAGAATGAGCTGATCTCCTTGCTCTGCACGGATACGGTTGAGACCACTAAGGCTGGAGCAGCCCTCTCACCAGATATGCTCGCGATTGAGCCTCCAGAGCTCATCGGGACGGGGATACCTGTCTCTAAGGCCAAGCCTGAGGTAGTTAGGGGAGCTGTTCAAGCGGTTCAAAAGATCAATCCAAGTGTCCATGTCCTCTGCGGAGCCGGGATCTCGACTGGAGATGATGTCGCTAGAGCCATAGAGCTTGGAGCGGAGGGAGTCTTGTTGGCCAGCGCCTACGTCAAGGCGAAGGACCCGAAGCTTGTCTTGATAGATATGGCTAGAGAGGCCTTAAAGGGTTGGGAAAAGAGGGCTTAGCCTTCAACCACCACCCTCAGTCTTTCTCCATCCGAGTTGAACGCATAGATGTCTCGATAGCTTGAGAAGGGTGGAATCAAGATCAGCATAACCCTCCCTATGAAGTTTTGTAGATCGTCTAGAGAAGGCTTGGGTATACCGGATGGGTGGGAGTGGGCGAGCCCGACTATCGTGAAGTCCATAGGCATTAGGTCGAGCCTGAAGTAGACCGATGAGCTACTATGCTTTGAGAGAGGGGCGAATAGAAGCTCCTCGACATAGACTCCATCCCCTCTCTTCTCTCCCCGTAGGAGGGCGAGCATCTCAAGCGGGTAGGCGAGCCTAGCCATCTCAAGCAGGGAGTCGGCGACCCTCGAAGATAGGATAACCCTCCTCACCATCATCAACGGACTCGGCCACAGCAATAATTAGTCTTTATGCCTATATAGGGGGACTACGTCTCAAATCATGCTCATGACCGTATCCGCTTCAAGGAAGTTTGAGAGCTTCTCAAGCTGGTTCGACGACTTGATAATTAGGGCGAGGATAGCTGATAACAGGTTTCCGGTCAAGGGCTTCATAGTCTATATGGAGAACGGCGCATACATCTTGGAGAAGATAAGGAATCTATTGGAGGATCTATTGGAGAAGACCGGGCATAAGCGGATGCTCTTTCCACTCGTCACCACCGAGGAGCTATTCGGAAGAGAGGCGGAGCATATTAAGGGATTCTCTGGAGAGGTTTTCGTGATAAGTGGGATGGGGGAGAAGAGCGCTGAGAGGAAGTTGATAATCAGGCCGACCTCGGAGACCATAATCTACCCCATGTTCAAGCTCTGGATCAGAAGCCACGCCGACCTCCCACTAAAGATCCATCAAAGCGTGAACGTATATAGGTATGAGACGAAGGCGACTAGAGCTCTCTACAGGATTAGGGAGATTCCATGGAACGAGGCTCACACGGTTCACGAGACCTTGAGGGAGGCGGAGAATCAGGTTAGGGAGGCCGTAGAGATCTATGAGAAGGTCTTGAAGATGCTTGGGATAAGTTATCTGATCTTGAAGAGACCCGACTTCGACAAATTCGCTGGAGCTGTCTACTCGATAGCATTCGACGCGTGGAATCCCGATGGTAAGGTGAATCAGGTCGCAACCGTCCACAACCTCGGCAGAAACTTCTCAAAGGCATTCGAGATCGAGTTCGAGAAGAGGGATGGGAGCAGGGGTCTCGCATATCAGACATGCTATGGATTCGGCTATAGCAGGGTCTTGGCGGCGATAATAGCTCAGCATGGAGATGATAGGGGATTGGTTCTCCCGCCGATAGTCTCCCCAACACAGGTCGTGATAATCCCGATACCCTTCAAGGGCCAAGAGGAGGAGATAATGGGCTACGCATCCAAGATTAAGGAGATTCTTGAGAAGAGGTGGAGGACGACCCTAGACGATAGAAAGGACATCACTCCAGGCGAGAAATTCTATCATTGGGAGCTTATGGGGGTTCCCGTGAGAGTTGAGGTGGGGCCTAGGGAGGTCGCCGAATCAACGGTCACCCTAGCGAGGAGAGATACCTTGGAGAGAGTTAAGGTGGGGTTGGATGAGTTGGAGTCGAAGGTTGAGGAGCTCATGGAATCGATAGCCTCAAACCTAAGGGAGAGGAGCAGGAGGATGATGATGGGATTGATCGGAGACGCGAAGAGCGTAGATGAGGTTAAGAGGCTTCTAAGGGAGAGGAGGATAGCGAGGGTGGAGTGGTGTGGAAGCGTTGAGTGCGCCGAGAAGCTGAAAGAAGAAGTTGGAGGAGAGATTAGAGGGGAGAGATATGATATAGCTGAGAGACCGAGCAATTCATGTATTATCTGCGGTAGGGAGGCGAAGAAAGTCGTCTACGTCGCGAGAGCCTACTAAATATTCGGCACAGGGTTGAGTATGAGGAGGATTGCCAAAGCCGCCAATGGAACCGTGATGTTATCATCTATCATCCCAAACTCATAGTGTTCAATTATGCTACACAGCGCGGCTATTCCCGCTCCAACCGCTCCAAAGATCCATGCCCCTATCGGTATCGTCACCGTGGCCATGGCCAAGTTACCCCACCAAGACTTAGTCCTCCTCTTGAACAAGGTGTTCCTCACTATTCCAGTGATCGCGTCCCCAAATGACATGAATATTATTGGAAGGACTCCGAACCATGGATTACCGGTCAAAAGCCATCCAGCCGCGAGGCAGACTCCCCACATCACGCAGAAGTGGACATCATACATGTTCTCTGGAACCTGATACCAGTAGAACAGCTTACCGGTCTTATATGGTATATAGCTGAAGGCTGCTAAGATCATCGCCAAGATAAATGGAATTATCGGGGTCTTGAAGTAGAAGGGGACGAGGATCGCGACCAGTCCTCCGGCCAGCATGTGGATGATCTTCCTGTTATAGTATATTGCGACCCTCTCCTTAACCCCACGCTTAATCAAAGCCTCATAGAGGGACTTCGTCAAGAACCTCGTCAAGATAACGATCCAGATGAAGAGGATCGTCGCCAAGCCTATCTCTTCGATTGAGATCAGCATGGGATAATACTGGGAGAGCCTGTATATAATTTTTATACAATGGTCAAATCTATTTTCGACGATCAACGAACATGAGCCAAGCCTCACATCTAGGCTTGATGCTGGAGAAAATCTATGTTTAATGGCCAAGCCCCATGGCTCACGCTAGATAGACCTTAGATCCCTCTTTGAGAAGCTACATCGTTCAGCGAAGATAGAAATTACTCATCTAAGGGTTATCTCGTGGATGGCTGAGGGTTTGAGGATAGGGGTCTTCAGCGACACGCATATCGGGAGAAACATCCCGAGGGTTTTGAGGGATGCTAGGAGGAGGGCGTTTAGACACGCCTTCAAGCAGGCCATAGACATCTTCATAGAGAATGACGTGGACTACGTGATCCACGCCGGAGATCTATTCGAGAAGAGGAGCATGACCCCAGACGACGCGGTATTCGTTAAATGGGAGTTCTATAGATTGGCGAAGAAGATTGAGGAGAGATCTGGGAAGAAGATCGAGATAATCGCGGTTAGAGGGAATCATGATGGCTCACCATCGAGCAACGCTCTAGACTTCATAACCCATCCAATGGCCGAATACTTCAAGGTCATAGGAGAGAAGACGCTGGAGGGAGTGGAGGAGGCATATGTTGGAGACAGGTTAAACGTAATCGGGATGGGATACCATCCATATGCTAGGAGAAAATTCGAGGAGGCATCGGAGATCCTGAAGAAAGTGGAGGCAGACGGCTATAGAATCCTCATCCTACATAACTATGTTGAAGGCGTACACAATATTCCCCCTCAAACACCGGAACACAGCGTGATAAGATTGGAGGATTTGGAGAAGCTGGATGTGGATCTCGTGATAACCGGCCACCACCATGAGAGGCTTGGATTCAAGAAGATTCATGGAAAGCTCTTCCTTGTCCCCGGCGCGACCGAAGCCATAGACCTCGGCGAGAGAGGGCCGTTCGGAGTCTATATCTTGGATGTGAAGGGATCGGAGCTTACCTCCCATAAATTTGTGGAGCTGGAGCCGCTTCAAATGATAGGCGTTAGGAAGATTGTGAGCGATGAGCCCATGGAGCTCGACTGGTTTAGGAGGAGGTGCTTGGAGGAGATCGAGTCATTCGCCTTAAATCTGGACAGGGATGGAATCCTCAAGCTCAATGTATCTGGAATAGTTGCGGGTGATGAGCCGTTCCCACAGCTAGGTCTCCAAGAAGAGGTCCAAAAGCTCATTGAGAGATACGATAAGCTGATCCACGTCGAGATCTCAGAGGAACTCTCCACCATGATCAGACCTGATGTTAAAGGCGTTGAGGGGAGGATCTCAAGAGATGAGATAGTTAAAGAGGTCTTCGGAGTATTGGGGGAGAGGGTTGGGGAGGCCGCCGAGATCGTCGAGGACGTTGCCATGGCCTTAGATGAGAGGGCGAGCGAGAGGACGGGGCTTCTAAAGGAGCTCGATAGGAGGAGGTTCTCAGATAGATGGCTGAAATTACTTTCAAGTTATGTTGGTGAGGAGTCATGATAGAGGAGCTTAGGCTCAGGAACTTCGAGGGATTCAGGGATGAGAAGATAACGTTCACGAGAGGATTAAACCTGATAACTGGGAGAAACTCTGTAGGGAAGACGACTATCCTAGACGCAATAGTATACACCCTATTCGGAAATGTGCCGAGCGTCGAGAACAGGCTACTAGTTCGAAGGGAGAAGGGGGTGAGGGGCATGGAGACCTATCTTAGGTTCAGAAGCCCCGTAAACGGCTCAAGGGTTGAGATAATGAGGTTCGCCGAACTCAGGAGAAATAGGTTTGCTACGAAAGAGGTCAGGCTGATAATCGATAGAAGGGAGGTTCAGGTCGAGGGACTTGAAGACCTGAGGAGGAGGATAACGAGGCTGATCGGAATAGGATATAGGGCGTTCAACTGGATAATATACTCAAGACAGGGAAGATTGAATGAAATACTCGAGCCGAGGAGGGAGGATATGGATGCAATACTCCAGATAACCCTCCTAAGAGAGATCTCGGAGCAGCTGAATATCGTGATCCGGGATCTAAGGGGAACCGAGTCGGAATACAAGCTAATGAAGACCCAGCTAATCCCGCTGAGAGAGGAGAGAGTCAAGGAGCTTCAGCGGGAAGTTGACGAATTAAACAAGGAACTCGAAGATCTGAAAAGTAGTTTGAGGCTGGGGGAGGATCCAGCCGTTAAGAGACTTATCGGGAAAGCGAGAGAGCTGGAGGAGGCCAAGGCCATGCTCCTAGAGGCCATCAACTCAAAGAGATCTATTCTAGCCAGATATGGATTGAAGGATCTCGAATCCGTTAGACGCGAATCCGGGAGACTTGCTGAGATGTTGAGGGATCTTGAGGTGGATCTGAAATCAGTCGAGGAGGAAGTTGGAATGCTGAGAGAAAGAGAGGCCAAGATCTTCGGAGAACTAAAAATCTTAGAGGACGGTCATAAAGCTCGGCTCGAACTAAAGATGAAGGGTGTTGCAAAATGCCCGACATGCGGTCAGAGGATAGATGAGAAGATTCTTTCATCGATAATCGAGGATGAGGAGCTGAGGATCGCCGACCTAAAGGAGAGGTTAATTGATGTGCGAAGGAGAAAGCAGGAACTCGAATCCAAGCTTGAATCGATTAATCGTGAGATCAGCGAGATCACTAGGAGGCGTGAGAGACTAAACATGCTGATGAACTCAATCTCGGAGTATGACACGAGGATAGCTGAGAAGGAGAAGATCGTAAAATCCATCAGACTGGATGTGGAAGGGATCCTGAGGAGGCTCGGCTTGGATTTAGATCCAGATGATCCAAAATTATACGAGAGATTGACCCAGATGTTCCAAGCTCCGGGGGAGATCGAGGAGAAAAGGAAGAGAGTGGAGATCCTCGAAGGGAGATTGAGGGAGAGGCTTGGAGAACTTGGGAGGGAGAGAGCTGAGCTTGAAAAGCTGAAGACCCGTCTAAAAGAGCTTGAGAAGAGGTCTAGGGTAATGTCCTTCGCATCGAATCTCAGGGAGAGGATCATAGACTTCATCAAGAAGAGGAGAGACGAGCTACTCAGATCAATAGCTCTAAGAGCCCAAGCGATATTCACGAGCTTAACCGATCAGAGAATCTATACATCCTTCAGGATAGATCCGGAGAATTATAGGGTCTATGTCAAGCCACGCGGCCTATCGGATTACATACCGGCTAGCAGGGTTGGTGGAGGGCATCAAACCCTAATCTCGCTCTCCCTGAGGCTCGCGATAATACATCACCTAGGGGTGAGGTCGCTCATAATCCTCGACGAGCCGACCTACGGAGTGGATGAAGAGAATCTACAGACACTCTTAAACCAATTATCGAGGATAGCGAGATATGTTGATCAAGCCATCATCATAACCCATCATGGGAGGGGTATCGAGGAAGCATCGAACATAATAGAGGTCTATAGGGATTCGGCTGGATATTCTAGGATTAGAGCCGGATTCTAGGAGACGTGCAGGGTTAACGTTTATATTAGATAATCATCATTAGATCGATGGCTTGGCCTCAAAGATCCCCGCCTGGATCCAGAGAATACTCCTACCCGAGCTTGAGTCTATCAGGGGCGAGTTAAAGACGGTGAACGCGAGAATAGATGCTCTAAAGATAAGCATGGAAGAGATGGATAGAAGGTTGACATCCCAGATACAAAGCCTCCGTAATGAGATGATAGCCAAATTCGAGGCCGTAAACAGCCGAATAGACTCTCTTGAGAAAGGGTTGGATGTCGCGGAGAGGCTCGCGGTGATCGAGGCAAAGCTCAGAGAGCATGATGAAATCCTGAAAAAGATAACCTAAGCCCTTTATCCTACATTATCTGATTTCGCCAACCTCTCCTTAGACTGGGACACCATAACCCGCTTTAAGGAGGGATTGTTCTATGAGATGGACGTTTAAGCTGGTATGGGGAAAAGCTTGAGGGATGGAATTGAAAGATATCAAGTTTCATCCGATAATCATAACCTATCCCAAGAAAAGAACTGTTTATATGATAATGGGTGTGAAGGGAGATTAAATCTTGATTCGATTAACCTTAGATGGGAGCTCCCCGACCCTCTCATCCAACATCATCTTAAGATAGAACACATCTTCATGGCCCAATAACCTCGCTCCAACTATGTCGCATGCAACTGGATCCTCGCTCACTATAACCATATTGAGCCTCTTCAATCTTCCATCGATATGTGATCCGAACATGGCCGTGGTCGCGTCTATCAAGGCTAGGTTTGGCCTCTTAGCCATTATCAGGTCGCATAATCTCCTCGCCCACTTCACCTTTCCAAAGGGAAGCCCAAAGTCATACTCTCTATGCATGTAAGATTTTGTTGGGGTTAGCCTCCCGGGCTTCAAGACACCCATCATATTCTTTAGGCTGAGGGTCACCTCAAACGCATGCTCCTTAAGCACCGCTGCCGAGATAACGTAATCCGATTCAAGGAATGATCTCGACACCTTAAATCTCCAATATCTTCCACGAACCTCCTCAAACCCATCCTTATTCAAGTCGATGAGCTTCACGCGATACCTTCTCTCAAGCTCATCGTATCCAGCCTCCCTAAAACACCTCCACGTATCATGTATCGCCGCACCCTCACCCACAAATATCTCATATCTATCATCTCCAAGAAACTCTATTATTCCCTCCACCACCTCCCTCCTCGTAACTGCTCCGGAATCATTTGGAGATGGTAAAACCAGATTGGGCTTGATCAAGATCCTCGACCCGGTCGGCGGAAGCCTTGGCGAGAGGAGGGACAGCGCTCTGATCGTCCTCTCCTTAACCCCTCCACCCTCAACTATCACGACCCTCGCCATCCAGAGATTAAATGTCAAGCTTGGTGAAGTAGTTATCCGATTATGGTTAGAGCCGTTTGAATAACCCCCTTACTCGCTTATCTCCTTGGGAGGAGGACTTTCTGAAGAAGCTCTCACTCGTTCTCCCCAAAGAACCCTTGATGGATAGCCGATGATCCATAAACATCTATATATCCCCTGAAAACTCCTCTATCTAGGATAGAGTATCGGGTGCCGGGGTAACTCAGCCTGGTTAGAGTGCGGGGCTCATAATCCTCGATGAAGCTGGTCGGAGGGTGCATCCCCGAAGTCGCGGGTTCGAATCCCGCCCCCGGCATCAGATGATGTTATCTGCTTTAGAACGCTCTCACTCCCAGCCTCTTAACAGCCTCTCCCACTATGAGATCGCTTATCCGATAATATCCATGATCTTCGTCGAGAAAACCGTAATCCACCTCCTAGAGCGCGCGAGCCGCGATAATTCCCCATACTCCTCCTTCCTATCGAATAGATCCTTTAAGCGCTCCTTCGGAGCTGGATCGAAAAGCGTGGTTACCCGGGTAACCGGTTACCTAGGTAACTTAATCCATTACCCCTGTGAGATTATTCGGCTTAACATCTCCCTATAGACCTTCAAGGCTTCATCGAAGTATTCTATCTTTAATGTTCCATGCGGGCTCTCGGTTTCGAGAACTCTCTCCGGAGGTCTCAGGGCTTCTGGTTTGAATCCGAGTTCATGCTTCAGCCTCTGCTTCTCCTCGTAGATCTCCCTCCCTAGATCCCTTAACCCATCTACATCGTAGTCGTAGCCGAGCGTCTTCAAGGCCTTCACGACCATCTCGGGCTTATAGATCCCCCTCGCGAAGAAGCATACGACCAGACTCGATAATATCTGCCTCCAGCTCTCCTCCTCGATCAACCTCTCAACGAGTTCTCTCGGCGGGAGAGGTTCCTTGAGCTTTTGATCCAATGAGTATCCAGCGCAGTCTAGGTGGCTATGCCTACTCCCTATTAGGAAACCTATATGCGCGCCGTATCCGGTGTGGTATCCAGGCATCTCATTCCCTCCAAAGCTTAACGCAAACTCTCTCCCACCATATCTTTCAGACGCCTTCTCCACTCCCTTTGCGAGGACTTCATAAAACTCATTTGGCTGATCGACTATGTTTACCGCGGCCTTGATATAGTTCTCGTAGTCGCCCCACTTAAGTTCGACTATGGTCTCCCTCCGAGTAATTATCCCTCTTTGGAAGGCCTCGGTTGCCCACGCCAAGCAGACTCCCGTGCTCATCGCATCCAAGCCATAAACTTCGACGACGTCCAAGAGCTTAAGCAATCCATCGATGTCAGAGATTCCGAGCATGGTTCCGAGGGCGTAGATCGGCTCATAATCATATGATATGAAGGTGGTTTTATAGAAGTATGGCTCATCCGGATAAGGCTCCTTGAGGGCGGCGAGGTGGATACATGCTATCGGGCAGTTGCTGCAAGCCAGCCTCCTCCCAAGTTTCTCCTCAGCTATCCTCTCACCGCTTATCTTTTCAGCCTCCTCGAATCTCGCTGAGGTGAGGTTTCTCGTCGGCAGCGCTCCAATCTTATTCAAGGGTAGGATGTTCATCGGAGTCCCGAGATCATGATACTTCTTCATCAAATCCGATTTAACCGCGAGCTCGAAGACCTGCTTATAGACCTCCCTATACTCTCGCTTATCATAGATTGGGACTGATCCTCCGCCTCGGATCACGATCGCCTTAAGCTTCTTCGATCCGAAGACCGCCCCTAGGCCAAGTCTTCCAAAATGTCTATAGGTCTCGGTCATCACGGCAGCATATCTGACAAGCCTCTCCCCAGCTCTCCCAATCCTCATTATGCTCCTATATCCTTGGCCTAGGGTCGCCTCCCTCAATATCCTCCCAACGGTTAGGGTGCTCGTGATTCCCCAGAGCGCCGAAGCGTCTCTGAAGTATGCTCCACTCTCATCCACCACTAGGTAGATCGGGGTATCGCTGGCCCCCTTGATGACTATCGCCCCATATCCAGCCAATCTTATCGAGGTAGCGCTCCTACCACCTGCATGGCTCTCGCCCAAGTTTCCGGTCAATGGGCTCTTGAACATGGCGACGGTCTTAGATCCGAAGGGGTAGGTTGCCGTAAGAGGACCTACAGCAAACACTATCACGTTCTTTGGCGAGAGGGGGTCCGCATCCCTTGGAAGCTCCTCTTTCAATAACTGTATAGCGACTCCGGTTCCTCCAAGCCATCTCTCGAATAAGTCTCTCCTATCTCTTGTCCAGAACCTCCTATGCTCTAGATCTATGTAGAGAACCCTTGAGAGCGGATCTCTCGGATTCATTCGCCCTTCACCTCTCCAAGCCTTAGAACCCCATGAGGACAGAATTCTACGCAATATCCGCAATAGGTGCAGATTATCGGCTTATTTACTTCATAGTTCCAGAAGATCGCGCCGATCGGGCATGACTCAACGCAGAATCCACATCCGATACATTTCGATGGGTTGAGAGTTACCCCTCCACCATCTCTCGGAGTTAGTGCTCCGGTTGGGCAGACTTTTGCGCATGGTGGGTCTTGACATGCTCTACAGACGATTACGGTGAATCCACGCTCAACTCCTCCAACGCTCCTGACTAGGATCGCGGACCTCGCGAAGCCCGCGTCTCCAAACCTCCTCTCACATGCATACATACAGAGCTGGCATCCAACACATCTCTCCGGGTCAACTATCTCAAGCCTCTTTACTGGATTCAAGCCGATATACCCTCCCTCAAGTGGATTTAACCGATATATTTAGGTATCTGACGCTAGAAAATCCATCGTGTGCCCATGGATGGAACTCACGCGAAGAACTTCACCATCTCCATCCACGCCTCATCCGCCTCTGCATCCTCCGCATCCTCCTAAGAGCTCTCCTCCAACCAATCCATGCTCCCATCGAAATGGGCTGAGGCACTGGCGGTGAATATGTTTGGGGTGGGGCCATTCCCGGAAAAGCCGTTCTCGGCGTGAAATTCGGGCATGCTGGCCCATCGGGCGGAACCGGGATTCCATGGAGTGTGCAGAATCCATCCCTATAGTTCATGCATTGAGAGTGAGTTGGTTGAGCGGCCGGTTTCATGAATTAACGTGCATATGCTCAAATATAAACCATGGCAACCAACCCACTCTACCGCGAGAAAGGGCCTCGATGGTGGAAGAGCTTATCAGCAGAGCGATAGCGCCTCTTTCTCCGCCACGAGGCTTCCTTAAGAACGCATATTTAGATGACTGAGCTTAGATTCTCGTAGATGGAGGAGGTCTGGTATTTCGCCTATGGGTGGTCCTTGAATAAGTCCTTGATGAGGAAATGTATTGGCCGGTGGCTCGATGCTCGGAGAGCTGAGCTGAGGGGTTTCAAGCTCGTCTTCAACGCATACTCGAAGAGCTGGAGGGGCGGTGTGGCGAACCTCGCTGAAGATGAGTCGTCAAGGGTTCATGGGGTGGCTTATAGGATAACGAGTGAGCAGCTTAAGAAGCTCGATAGATTTGAGGGGCTTCCGAGCAGGGCTGCGAGGATTAGCGTCGAGATAAGCGTCGAGGATATCGGCAAGGTCAAGGCCATAACCCATATCGCCGTGAATCCGAGGAGAGGCTGGATAGTCCCATCGAGAGATTATTTGAGCGCGATGCTTAAGGGACTTAAACAACATGGGTTCGGCAACGACGTTTTAAGGGAGGTTAGGAGGGCCGCGAAGACGTCCGCAATACCTTAATTTATCGTTTACATCATCTACCTGCTAGTGGGCGATGAATGAAGGACTCTATCAAGGGATCTTTGAAGTCCTCCAAGCATATGGCTATGTTGGAGCATTTCTGATATCGGTTTTGGGAAGCCTTATACCATTCCTCCCAGTCCCATACCTGATCCCGATAGTCCTCATGTCGAAGACCCTCGACCCCCTCCTCCTAGGAATACTCGCAGGAATAGGTGGAGCCGTTGGAAAATTAACGTCTTATGGGCTTGGGAGATTCGGTCGAAGGCTATTAGGGGAGGAGAGGAGGAAGAAGATGACTGCGCTTGGTAGGGCCATTGGAAAATATGGCGCATTGGCGGTCTTCCTCTTCGCCCTAACCCCGCTCCCCGACGACATAATCTACATACCGATAGGCTTAACTGGATTTGATTTGATGAAGTTCATGTTCGCGAACGCCTTGGGGAAGATAATTCTCTCATGGATAGTCGCCTATAGTGGGAGACTATACTTCAATCTAGCCGGGCTTTTCCTAGGGCAGGAGGGAGGATTGACGGCCACGCTCATAGCCCTAGCGGCCATGATAATAATAACGATACTTCTCTTAAGGGTGGATTGGGAGGAGGTTTTGAGATCCGCCGAGAGATCTGGGTTCATGGCGGCAGTTAAATCCATGATAAACTCCATGATGCCTAGGAAAGCCGATAAGAGCCGGTAAGATATTTATATCCTGGAGAGCCTCTAACCGAGCATGGGAAGAACATATAAGTGGCTTGGAGGAATCGGATACATACTCACGTTAATACCATATGCCAACCTGGCCGCCCTGATATTGACCGCAATAGCTTGGATAATGATGGGAAGAGATACGAAGCAGACACTATTCACCGTGACGGGAATATTGATGATAATCACGTTCGCCATGAACATAGCCGCCCTTGGAGCAATATTTACGGCAATCCCGGGAATCATACCAGGAGTCATGCGGCAGCCGACTGAGATCCCCCCACCTGAATTTCTCAAAGAGATCCTCGCGTTTGCCGGGATTTTCGTCGCCATAGGCGTGGCCGCGGCCGCTGTTGGATTAGCAAGTTTGATAGCCGAGATAGCGTCGCATTTCAGGGCTTCAGGGATATTTCAGAATACGTGGTTTAAGGTTGGCGGATGGCTTAGGATAGCGACCATAATAGTGGCGGTAATAGCGATACCCGTCACGATCTTCACAGCTATGAGAATCCCAGGGGCGCTCAAGGGAGTTCTGCCGAGTATGATGGCTAAAAACGTATTCATGTTATTCACGAGCATTCTTTGGCCCATGTTGATAGCGGTGATCCTAGGATTGCTGGCGACCGTCTTCTCGATCGTGGCATTCTTCACGATACCGGAGGAGACGGAGACCTAAAAACTCAACATATTTTTAACCTGCATAAACCCATCTAAGGATTAGGTGAATAGATTGGAGAGTTGGGGAGGGATCTCTTCAGCGGAGATGAGGGCGATAGATGAGAACGCCGAGTGGCTTGGAGTAGATAGAATACTCCTCATGGAGAACGCGGGGTCAAATGTTGCGAGAACAGTCTATCAATGGCTGGGAGGACTGGCCGGAAAGAAGATAGTGGTCGTATGCGGGACGGGGAATAATGGTGGAGACGGGTTCGCGGCGGCCAGACACATGGCAGGCCTCGGAGCAAAGGTAACAGTAATCCTATTGGGCGACCAAGAGAAGATTAGAACCCCTGAGGCTAGGAGAAATTTCGAGATCATCATGAAGATGAGGGAGACGATAGAGTTCAAGAACGTGAAGAGCTTAAAGGATCTCGAAGATGTTCGAGGAGATGTTATGGAGGCTGAGGCGATCATAGACGCGATCTTCGGCACAGGAATCAAGGGAGAGATAAGGGAGCCTTGGAGATCGATGATAAACCTGATCAACTCCGCGAAGGGATTGAGAGTTGCCGTCGATATACCATCTGGAGTCAATCCAGACACCGGGGAGGTCAAGGACGTGGCGGTCGACGCAAACCTAACGATAACGTTTCATAGGCCGAAGCTTGGATTGCCGGCCGCCGGAGACTATTGTGGAGAGGTGGTCGTGGCCCCGATAGGAATCCCACCTGAAGCAGAGCTAATCATGGGGCCTGGAGATGCTAGGCTCGCCTTAAACATGATGAGAGAAGAGCTTGAGGTTGCTTTGCTCGATGATGTCTCGGATGATGTCGTCGAGATCCTCAAGATGTTTAACATCAGATACAGGTTTGGAGGAGATGCTGAGGGGAGGGTAGTATATCTTGGAGGGAGGTCTGACCTCTTGAGTTCATGTAGAGATGCATCCACAATAATCTCCCTAAACCTACTCGACGAGAAGATCCGCATGGCTGCGATAATCGATTGGAGGGAGGCTGAGGATAAGCTTGGATTGAGAGCCGATCAACCTGCTGGAGAGGTCTGCGACGAATTGACGAGGAAAGCCTCAGACCTAGACAAGGTGGTTTACATCTATGGAGGGGGAACCGATTTCCTGTCAAATGGTTCGAGATGTAAGCTGAGCTGGGTGAATAGACCTCTAAATGAAGAGGGGTTAAACGCCCTCATAGGACTTGCGATAGCCCTCACAGCATATAGGGTCGATCCATTCAGAGCCCTCACAGCGGCCGGATACCTCGCAGGCTATGTATCGGAATATGGGTTAGACTCCTTGATGGATGAGGTGAATAGGTTAAGGTCTTGACTCAAATCTCTTAAACATGTCGAGGATCTGCTTATCTAGGGGCTTATGCTTCCTCCTCCGCCTAATCCTCCCAACGATGTATGGGCCTATCGCCCTGAAAGCCCTCTCAGCGAGCTCATCCCCCTCACCAACAACATATCTCCTCCAAGAGCTTGAATCATGTTTGAAAGACCTCGGATCCGTCCAGCTTATATCGAACTCACCTATCTTCTCAGGCTTTAGGCAGACGGCAACCCTATCGAGGACTCTGTGAAGTGATAGTGGGGCCGTGAAAACCCTCTGAAGATCTATCTTATTCTCGACAACCACATCGCTCGATGGACTCAACCTATTGATCACGTATTGGGTTATCGAATAGGATATATCGATTGGATCTATCTTCCTCCTAATCTCTGGGCTGAAAGCCTCTCCATGGATGTGTATGTGGGCTCCCCTACCGCTCCACTTAAAGAAGACGGACTCCACAACCCTAAATCTCTCCAAAACCTCCACTATCTCCTCCGCCTTCTCAACCACCTTCCTCCAATCCCCATCCTTAGAATCTATATCCCATGTCGGCATAGATGATATTATGTTCCCCCTATCCAATGTGTCCTCATAGCTCGTCAACTTAGAATAGCTGTGAATGGTCGCATAAAATGATCTTGGCCTCAAATCCCTAAACTCCTCGAGAATTCTCAGGACATCGGCCTCAGAGCATATCTTTAAGGGCTTCCTCGACCTACGCCCATACCTCACCATAACCCTAACACCCCTATCATCAAGCCTCTCACAGTGGACTGCAACCCACCTATCCCTACAATACTCGGCGATCTCACCCCTAACCTCAAGCCTCCCATAATGAGATCTCACGAGATCGACTTCATCCACAGAACACCCCTCCGACCAAAACGGAGCCCATTCTTCTAAAAATGTTTAAAACTCCATCCAGAACAAGCTTTCACGGCGAAAAGTATTCATAAAACCAAGCCATTGTTTCTACCGCCAGCCAATAAGCCGCTCCGGTAGTATAGTCCGGTCAAGTATGCGGGCCTCTCGAGCCCGTGACCCGGGTTCAAATCCCGGCCGGAGCATTAACTTCTTCTTTTGGCCATCACTTGAAATCTGTTAGATGGACGGATATGCGGATATTATGTTATTCGCTTACTCGGTTTATAGGAGTTCTTCTTCGGATCTTAGCTTTGCTTCGAGGATCTTTCTCATGACCTCGGATGGGAGCTTGTAGTCTTCAACTCTCCTCCTGACTCTGCCTATAATCGTCATCCCTATCCCGGGCCTTATGTCTATCTCGTAGAGGTATCTGCTGTGGTTTGTCTGCCTCATCTTCTCGATCACGATGAACCTCCTAAGCTCCCCACCCCTCAGGATCCTCCTAAACCTGATTATCCCATCCGCTATATGCTCGACTCCCCAGCCGAAGCTCTCGGCGGTCGTTATCGCATATTGGCTAACGGCAACTATCGTGAAATTCCACTTCGATAAGACCTTCTTGATGAAGTAACTATATCTCCTCGCCATCGCGGGCTTGTCCAGCCAGAACGCAGATAGGCTGTCTATAGCTACCCTAGCCCTTCCATATCCGAGCTCCTTCTTGGCCTCGATTATCTTATCGACGAGCGCCTCCATGTCAAGGCTTTGGAGACTCCACCTATCCTCCCTACCCATAAGGGCGTCGATCACTATGAGCCTCTTCTCCTCAACCGCCTTCTCGAAGTCCATGTTGAATTGAGCAGCCTGTCTGATGATAGATTCCCTGCTCTCCTCGGTCGTTACATAGATGCACTTATCTCCGTCAAGAACTCCTTGATAGATGAAGTGGATCGAGAATATTGTCTTCCCGCATCCAGGCTCACCCGTGACCGCCACGAAGAATCCCTCAGGTATCCCTCCCTCGAGGAGCTTGTCGATTCCCTCGACGCCCGTCCTCAGCCTGACGATCTTCATCCACCTAACTAGATTGTTTCAGAGCATTTGAGCTTTATCTCCAAAACCCTTCACGGCTTTATCCATGAATCATTCGGAGATATACGCCGAGAACCCTTATCTTAATGGATGAAGATCGAGGCGATTACGTAGATCAGATCCCCCAGAAAGATGAATATCAGCAGACCAGCGGTTATGAAGAGGAGTAGGGGGAGGCCGGGGGTGACCCAGCAATCATCTCTCTTCGGCTCCTCAAGCTCGAAGGTTAGGATGTTAAAGCTGAAGTATCTCCTCCCATCCCTCTCCTCTTCAAGAGGTAGCCAGAATTTTCTCCTCCTAGCGTCCCTCACCCTAATTCCAAAGAAGAGTGCGGCGAGCTTTCTGATCCTGCTTTCATGCTCAAATCCCTCAAAGACGTCTTCACCTCTCAGAATAGCGGATAGATTTATGATCAGCATGGAGACCGGCATTATCAGCGAGATCAATAATCCATTTGAGAGGGAGGCCAAGCCCGTGAATGGATGGAGCATCATCCTGGGATAATAGAGTGGAAGCCCTATAGAGATCACCATGACAGCCTTCGCATCCGCCCCACCATAGAATCCAAAGTAGTAGAATGCATAGGCGAGGCCGCATCCAAGTCCTATCGAGATTAGGGCGAGGATTAGATATCTAAGGCTCCAGGTTAAGAGCAGGTCTAATGCCGTTAAAGCTCCCCCAATTATCCCCGATATTATCCAAACCTTATCGTCAACCTCCCTCGAAACCCAGTCGCTGTAAGATGCGTAGAGCATGGTCGCCGAGATCAAGGATATCCTCACGGCGTCTAAAATCCTAAGCTCACTCAACAACTCTATCAAACCTCCTCAAGACCTCGGGCAGAGCATCTATCACATCGGTCGCCAATATATGTAATCCAAATTTAGAGGAGGCGAGTTCACCGGCCTTACCATTTATCCAAGCAGCGGATGCGGCCGCCTTGAATGGATCGTTTCCCCATGCTAGGAGGGCGGCGATCACTCCGGTTAATACATCTCCTGTCCCGCCGACGGTCATGGCGGGCGTCCCGGTCTCATTAACCATAACCTCAACCCCATCCGATATCACGTCGAATCTACCTTTCAAGAGTATGGTCACCTTATTCCTCTCAGCCTCCTCCTTAACAAGCTTAACCCTCTCATCCAATTCGCTCGGAACATCTCTACCAAAGACTCTCCTAAACTCTCCAGCATGAGGTGTTAAGACAACTCTTCCACCCGAGACTCTTTCAAGGATCTCTGGGTATAGGGCGGTTGCATCGAGGACAACTCCCTTCTTGAGCGTGATGGCCTCCTTGACTACAAGCTCTATCCCAGCCTCCCCGCCCGAGGCCAGTCCAGGGCCTATGACCAGGGAGTCTATCTCCGGGAGGATCTTCAAGACTCTTTTGGCCACACCTCTCGTGAGCTTTAGATCCGATAATGGCAGGAGGATTATGTTTGGTGAGAGGGCTCTGATAGCTGTGGCTATCTTCTCTGGAGCTGCGATATATGCTAGGTCGACCCCGCACCTCAGCGAGGCCATGGCTGAGAGGAATGGCGCTCCATGATATAGCCAGCTCCCTCCAACCACCATCACCCTACCATTCTCCCCCTTATGCGAATCCACTCTCCTAGGCCTGATACAGTTCTTCACGAAATCCTCGTCGACGATCTTGATCATCCCAAAGATCTGAGAGATCTCTTGGGATATAAGCTATAGATAAAATAGGAGTGGAGGTGGTTTACTTCTTCTTCGAAGACTTCTTCGGGGCAATCGTTATCTCTATGGTGCTGACGTTCCGCGGCCTCCCATCCTGTCCAACCCTGCCCTCCTCAGTCCCAATATTCACGCTCTCGATAACCGCGTCCTTGATGAATCTCCTCCTAACGACCTCGGCGACATCGACGGCCTTGCTTATAGCCCTTCCACGAGCCTTCAGGACGACCCTCTTGCCCTCGGTGAGAGGCATGGTCGTGGCGAGAACGTAGTTCATCGTCGGCTTCCTGCCCACCAAGACAACCGCGTCTTCAGAGGATGGAGCGCTCATCCAAGTCCACCTCGCATGGAGAGGTAAGGTCTCCTCAACGTAAAAAACTTTTTCTCTATGGATTTCCAAGGTTGAAAGGCTTTCCCTCACGTAAAATCTTCTCAGGTATCCTCGATCTCCACCTCGAGAGAAAGCTTAGGTCCTTGTTTCTATCCCTTAGGTCGTCTGGAAGCATCCTCGGAATCTCCTCCTCGATAGGATACCATCTCCCACACTCCTCGCAGATCAGTATCCCGCTCACTATCTCCCTGCTCCAGCAATCCTCACAGCTTAATTCCGAGAGATCCTTGACCATCGCTTGATGATAGCCACAGTATAGCTCGCATTTTCTGATCCTTTGAGGTTTTTCTATCTCAGTCTCCTCGAATACTATGAGCTTCAATGGGAAGTGTTTACACATGGGGCATGCGAGGAGATCCATCAACCTATACTTCAACCATCAATCCACCGAAAATTCAGGGGCGAACTCTTATATTGATCTTAATCGAAGACCTTGGCTCGAAAATCTATTATAGATGAAGGAGGGTTTTTGAGGAGAAGATAGGATATGGGCGAGGAAGATGCTAGGAGGTTGAGGATAACTCCGAGAACCTATCTCCCAGTCGCCCTGTCGATCATCATGACTTGGATCTGCGTGCTCCTCACCGGACGCGCAGGGATAGTCTTTCCAAAGCCGATCATAACTCCGGTTGAAGAGCCTTCTCCAACGGCTCCACCCACTCAAGCTCTCTCGAACCCGGCGCCATACCTAAACACCTTGATAGTGATTGGGTTGATAGCCGTATCAAGCATAATCATACTCTATATCGCGAGCAGGAAGCCTAGAATTTTGAGGATTTTGGTGGCATGCCTCGCTTGGCTCGTCTCATTCAGCATAACAACCCTCCACCTCCTAAACCTATCCCTAACCCTAAATCCATGGATCTTCAACCTCTGGATACCCCTAGCATCGGCCACCGCGACGATAATAACATATCTTCTAATATTTAGAGAAGGGGAGATCTCCATGTCCTTCGCCGCATCTTATATCGCTTCTGGAGCTGGAGGGGTTATAGGGATGAGCATACCATATTGGACCTTCCTAGTCCTCGTGGCCGCAATCTCGATCTACGACATCCTCGCAGTCTACAAGGGACACCTCTCCCACCTAACCAAGCAAGACGCCCCGATACTCAGGGGGTTGGCGGTCGAGGTGGGCGATCTGGTTATAGGGCTTGGAGACCTCTTCTTCTACTCTCTGACCATCTCAGCCATCTTTTGGAATCTCGGGGAGACGCCGGCGGTGGCCGCGACCGTCGCGATCGTGGCGGGCTACACAATCATCCTTTTGCTTCTCCAAAGGAGGAGGATAGTCCCAGGTCTCCCGATACCGTTAATCGGTGCCTTGGTCTGCGCGTTTTCGACGAAATTTTTTATGGCATGAACCTCGCCCATGATCATCTCCATATGTTCTGTGAAGGATCTTTCATTTACGATATTTGGGGAGAAATCGGGGTATCTCGGGAAAAAGCTTTTTAATGAAGCTTGCATAAAAACAATAACAATTCGGGGGTTAAGATATGAAAAATGGAAGGTTTCTCCTAGTACTTTCGATTCTTGTAGCATTCATGCTGATAATCCCAACGATGAGTTTGCCGACCGCCGCTCAGGAGGCGCCGAGAGGGCCTTGGGTAGACGAAGTTGTCTTTTCCTCGGTGGCTGATGATGCCACGGCCATCAGTATGCTCGAGGCTGGAGAAGCACACCTATATTATTATGGTCTAACCGATCCAGAGCTCTTCAAGAAGGTCAAGGCGTCGCCAAATCTCTGGTATGCGATGTCCTACGGCTCATATAACGAACTCACCTTCAACCCGGTGGGACCCGAGTTCCCAGCAACCGGAGAGCTGAACCCATTTTGGGACCCGAAGATAAGGGAGGCTATGAACTATCTCGTGGATAGAAAGTATATCGCAGACGAGCTTTGCGGAGGCTTAGCCGTCCCGAGATACCTCGCCATAACCCCGTCCTTCCCAGACTATGCACGGCTCATAGACGTTGCGAAGAAGCTTGAACTCAAGTATAGCTACAACTTTGAGAAGGCTAAGGCGATCATCACCGAGGAGATGAAGAAGCTCGGCGCCGAGCTAGTTAACGGTAAGTGGCAGTATAAGGGCAAGCCTGTCACGATAAAGTTCATCATAAGAGTTGAGGATGAGAGGAAGGAGATAGGAGACTATGTTGCATCGCAGCTCGAGAAGCTCGGGTTCACAGTAGAGAGGATGTATAAGACGAGCAAGGAGGCCGCCCCGCTCTGGCTTTTCGGAGACCCAGCCGAGGGCAAGTGGCACATCTATACTGGAGGATGGGTGACGACGGTTATAGCCAGAGATGAGTCGGATAACTTCGACTTCTTCTACACGCCTCGAGGAATACCCGTCCCACTCTGGCAGGCATATAAGCCTGCTCCAGAGTTCGATGAGGTCGCTAAGAGGTTGGCGACCAAGGATTACGCATCTTGGGAAGAGAGGAATGAGCTCATGGCCAAGGCCCTTGAACTATCGATGAAGGACTCGGTCAGAGTATGGCTTGTGAATAGCCTCACCGCATGGGTTGCGAGGAAGGGGGTTAAGCAAGCATATGACCTGGCTGGAGGATTCTATGGCGCCAGGCTTTGGCCATATACGCTGAGATTTGAGGGGAAGGTTGGGGGAACTGCGAAGATAGTAACGCAGGCTAAGATCCCGATCGAGCCCTGGAACCCGCTCGGCGGAAGCGACTGGGTCTATGACACGATGATCTATCGAGCAACCTATGATCCTCCGCTAATGCCCGACCCATACACCGGTCTCTACTGGCCTCTAAAGGTCGTGAAGGCCGAGGTCTACGTCAAGCGCGGAATCCCCGTGACCAAGACGCTCGACTGGCTCTCCCTCAAGTTCGTAGATAAGATAGAGGTTCCAACCGACGCATGGTATGGCTGGGATGCTAAGGAGCATAAGATACTGACCGCTCCAGATGGTCTCACGGCTAAGGCCAAGGTGGTCTTACACTTCAGAGATGATCTATTCGAGCATAAGTGGCATGATGGCACGAAGATCTCGCTCGCCGACTTCATATTCAACTATATAATAACCTTTGATAGGGCTGACAACGCCAGCGCGGTCTTCGACGAATCTTACCTCGAGACATTTAAGGCATTCAAGGAGTACTTCAAGGGATTCAAGATAGTGAGCAAAAAACCGCTCGTCCTAGAACTCTATACCGATAACGTCTACCCGGACGCCGAGTGGATAGCCGCCAACGTAGCTTCATGGTTCTATCCACAAGGAGATTATGGGCCGGCTCCTTGGCACATGATAACGATAGGTCTCCTCGCCGAGGAGAAGGGGCTAGCTGCCTTCACAGCCGCCAAGGCCGATAAGCTCGGAGTCGAGAGACTGAACTACATAACTGGAGCAACCTTAGACACCCTGAAGAGGATGCTCGACGAAGCCATAGCAACGAAGTATATACCATACAAGGAGGTGCTTGGAAAGTATATCACGGAAGACGAGGCTGTGGCCAGATATGAGGCCCTTAAGAAGTGGTATGAGGAGAAGGGGCACTTCTGGATCGGAGACGGCCCATTCTACCTAGAGAGCGTCGACGCAACCGCACACGTAATCACGATAAAGGCGAATAGGGAATATCCGGATACCGCCGATAAATGGATGATCTTCGGGGAGCCTAAGATACCTGAGGTGGCGGTCGAAGGCCCGAGCAACGTCATCTCTGGACTAGGATCCGCCTTCAACGTCAAGGTGACCTTCAAGGGCGAGCCATATAAGATCTCCGATATTGATTCCGTGAAATACATAATCGTGGATGCCAAGGGCAGGGTGACGGCCGTCGGCACGGCGAAGGCGGTCGAGGATGGATTGTGGTCTGTCGGACTCAGCGCAGCCGATACCTCAGCGCTCCCACCGGGTTCGACTAAGCTCCTCGTAGCCGTGACCTCGAAGCTCGTCAGCATCCCAGTCATCAAAGAGACCTCCTTCACGGCGCTCGGCCTAGAGGACTATCTCAGTGGAAAGCTCGGTGAGGTTGAGGCGAGGGCGAAGGCGGGTATAGAGCCTCTGAAGGATGCGGTGAGCTCCCTCGAGGCGGATGTCGGATCTCTGAAGGGCCAGATCTCGACGTTGAACACCATGCTGATAATCTCGATAGTCATCTCCATAATAGCCATAGCGATCGCAGCAGTAGCCCTAGTGAGAAGGCAGAAGTAGACCTTCTAAACTCCCCTTTTTATTTAAGAGTTTGATGAAGATTTTTATTGCAGAGATCTAGGACTTTTTATTACGGATAGAGTCGCTTGGAGAAAATCGGGGTGAGACCACGCTGAAACGCGAACATAAGCGGATGCTACGATACGCCGCGCTGAGAGGGATATGTCTCTTCGCGGTCGTAGTTGTGGCTGTCTATATAACGATCCTCATAGCTAATATGGGCGGTTATGTGGATCAGATAATAAAGAGCGAGGTCCGCTTCCGGATAGGCGTATTAGTAAACCAAAATCCCGCGTACAAAAACCTGCCCCCCAGCAAGAAGGCAGAATTGATCGAAGGACTTTACCAGCAGGAGATAAAGCGCCTCGGACTAGACGCTCCCTTCATATTTAGAAGCCACCAATACTTGGTGAGGGCGCTAACCCTCGATCTTGGGAGATCTCTATACCTTACGAGCGATACTGGATCGAGGCTTGTGCGAAACATAATCCTAGAGAGACTTCCCGCAACAGTTCTCCTATTCACCAGCATAAACCTAATTCTCTTCTTTATCTCGATCACCCTCGGGCTCTATGCGTCGAGAAAATATGGGAGCAAGCTCGATAAGCTCATAGTCGCCCTCTCACCCCTCTCATCCATACCGGGCTGGTTCTATGGGATATTCCTGATATTGATATTCGCAGCCACCCTCCACATCCTCCCCTATGGCGGGCTCGTGGACGTGCCCCCGCCCAAAGATCCATTTCATTACGCTCTAAGCGTCTTAAAGCATATGATCCTGCCGGTCCTCTCTTGGCTGGTGGCATACACCTTCATACAAACCTATATACGTAGAACCTTCTTCCTGATGTTCTCGCAGGAGGACTATGTTGAGATGGCAGAGGCTAAGGGGCTTCCTCCGAGGATAATAGAGCGGCGATATATCTTGAAGCCGACCCTGCCTCCAATAATAACGGATCTCTCCCTCACCCTCATAAGCTCTTGGATGGGAGCCGTGATCACCGAGAGGGTATTCAACTGGCCCGGGCTAGGAACCCTCCTATACATGGCCGCGATCATGCTCGACTCCCCCGTGATAATCGGATCGGTGGTGATCTACGCCTACCTGCTGGCGATCACCGTCTTCGTGCTCGACATAGTGTATGCCATAGTAGATCCACGCGTAAGATTGGGGGTGACGTGAAGCGAGCCTCCCACGCCGTGCAAAGCAGTTCCTCAAAGATCTCTTCCACTATAAATCCGCAGTGGCGGGTATAGCAATCCTTCTCATCTTGGTCGGAATCTCGATCTACACCATAACCACTATACCCTATGAGCGGGCGACATATCTCTGGCAGGCTGGGAAGGGGATCTGGCTCGATAATCCGCGAAATGCTCTTCCATCGTGGATGAATTTATTCCTGCCAAAGAAGCTTCCGGAGACGATAATCTTGGATACGGCTGAGAAGCAGAGAGGGGTTACGAAGATCGTCGTGCCCTTCGGAAAGACTATGAGTAAGGTGATAATGGAGCTTACATTCAACTACGAGTACGATGACTTCCCCAGTGAGATAAACCTATTCTACTCTTCGAAATTCACGAGCACACCCCCACAGTTAACGGTTTATTGGGTGAAACCGAATGGAGAAAAATTTAAACTGAAAGATCTCACGCTCAGCGAGAAAGGCGCCTACTATATCTCAAACGATGAAGAGCTGGCGAAGACGTTAATAAATCATATACGGGAGAAGCTTGGAGAAGAACCAGAGTATGGAATAACTACCGAGATAGCGCTATTCGCAAAAGAGGATAAATCTATTCTGAAGAAAGAAACGGTCTCCCCATTGAAAGGAAAGTATCGCATGGCAATTGAGGGGATGTTATTTGAGAAAGATTCCGATGTAAACGTGAAGCTAGTGGTATATGGGAAGGTCTATGGGATGGCGGGAACCGATCACCTCAGAAGAGATTTAATGATAGCGCTCCTATGGGGGACGCCGATAGCACTATCCTTCGGAATGACCGCCGCCCTCTCCATAGCCGTGCTGCAGATGATCATTGCGGCAACGAGCGCTTGGTTCGGAGGCCGCGTCGACTTCATCCTCCAGAGACTCACCGAGATAAACATGACCTTGCCATTCCTGCCAATTCTAATAATGATCGCCGTATTCTATAAGCTTAATATATGGACCATGCTCCTCGTGATCGTCGCGTTGAGCATCTTCGGCTCCGGGGTTAAAACCTATAGAGCCGTATTCCTCCAAGTGAAGGAATTCCCCTATATCGACGCGGCGAGATCCTATGGGGCGAGCAGTCTGCGAATAATTTTCCTCTACATAATCCCCAAGATCTTGCCCACAATAATCCCATCTCTAGTGCTCTCGGTCCCCGACTTCGTCTTCCTTGAGGCCGCGCTGGCGATACTTGGGCTTGGAGACCCAGTCGCCCCAACGTGGGGTAAGATAATAGATGATGCATTCTCCGCGGGTGCCCTCTATAAGGGATACTTCTATTGGGTTCTTGAACCATCCTTCCTACTGATCTTAACTGCTCTCGGATTCGCCCTCCTAGGCCTCTCCCTAGACAAGATATTCAACCCGAGGTTGAAGGAGGTATGAGCTTCCTCAAAGTAGAAGACCTATACCTGTATTACCGGACAAGGATGGGCACCCTTCAAGCGGTTGACGGCGTATCCTTCAGCATAAAGAAGGCGGAGAGTTTGGCGCTGATAGGTGAATCAGGCTGCGGGAAAAGCTCGTTGGCCAAGTGTTTGATGAGGCTTCTGCCGAGGAACGTCGAGCTCTTCAAGGGACATATCTATTTAGATGGCTCGGACTTGATGGAGCTGAGCGATGAGGAGTTTAGGAAGACTATACGCTGGCAAAGGATCTCCATGGTTCCACAAGCCGCATTAAACTCGCTAAACCCCGTCATCAAAGTAGGTGAACAGGTCGCCGAACCATTATTAATCCACAAGTCTATAGATAAGAAGGAAGCCCTCGAAAGAGTTAGGGAATTGTTCTCTCTCGTCGGAATCCCCCAAGCCTTCATGGATAGATACCCATTTGAATTAAGCGGTGGGATGAGGCAGAGGGTGATCATAGCCATGGCGTTGATAATGAATCCGGAGATAGTGATATTGGACGAACCTACCTCCGCGCTCGATGTCTTAATTCAAGCCAGCATCATGAACATGCTTAAGAGGATAAAGAGGGAGTCTAATCTCACATTCATACTGATCACCCACGACGTGAGCATATCCAGCGAACTCGCGGATAAGGTGGCGGTCATGTATGGAGGGCAGATAGTAGAGTTAAACGACGCGGAAAGCTTCTATAAATCCCCCCTCCACCCATACTCACAGAAGCTCATGGCAAGCGTTCCATCCCTAAGAGAGGACAAGCAGCCAGAGTATATCCCCGGCGCTCCAGTGAGCTTGATAAATCCTCCGAAGGGGTGTAGATTCGCCGATAGATGTCCTTTCAGAACAGAGAAGTGCTCGGAGGAACCGCCTCTAGTATCGTTGAAAGATGGAAATTATGTCAGGTGTTGGCTCTATGCTAGGTGAGGTGGTATAGCATGGCGGAGGATAGGATACTGCTCTCCTTGAGAGATCTCAAAAAATGGTATTCCATTAGAAAGGGCATCTTTGGGAAGACCGTCTATGTCAAGGCCCTAGATGGCGTGAGCTTCGACCTAAGAAGAGGGGAAGCCATATCGCTCGTTGGGGAAAGCGGATGCGGGAAGACCACGCTCGGCAGGACGATCCTAGGACTTGAAGAGCCTACCAGCGGAAAGATAATATTCGATGGTAGGGAGATCGTGAATTCTGATAAGAAGCTGATGAGATGGTATCGAAGACAGACGGGCTTTGTTCAGCAAGATCCCTTTGGAGCCCTACCACCCTTCATGACCGTCAAGCGAATTCTAGAAGAGCCGATGATCATAAACAAGGTGGATAAGAGAGAGAGGCGTGAGAGAATTTACAAAGCTCTAACGGAGGTGAGGTTGACGCCCGTCGAGGACTTCCTGAACAAGTATCCGCATATGCTGAGCGGGGGCCAGCAGCAAAGGGTCGTCATCGCGAGGGCGATGATCCTAAACCCAAAGCTGATAATTGCTGATGAACCCGTGTCGATGTTAGATGCATCGGTCAGAATCGAGATACTAACACTACTCAAAAAGCTCCAAAAACTACACGATATAAGCATAATTTACATCACCCACGACCTCTCCACAACACGCTACTTCTCAGAATGGATATTCGTTATGTATGCTGGAAAGATCGTGGAGAAAGCTCCGGTGAAAGAGCTTCTTAAGAATCCCCTGCACCCATATTCTAAAGCCCTCCTCGCCGCGATCCCAGACCCAGACGCTAGAAATAGATTCATCATCAGGGAGCTTCCCCCGGGAGAGCCTCCAAGCCTAATCGATCCACCCAAGGGTTGCAGATTCCATCCAAGATGCGTCCACAAGATCAAAGGATTATGCGATGAAAAAGAGCCTCCTGAAATTGAGTATGAAAAAGATCATTTCGTGAGCTGTTGGCTCTATGTCCAAGAGAGATGAAATCTTCTTGGAGATAGCCCTCGGCGCCATATTCGTCCTAGTCGGCTTCATATTATCCTTCTTAATGGTGATTAAGATCATTGCGAGCAGCCTCTTCCTCTCATTATTCTCTTACGCCCTATCAATCGCTGGCCTCGGTCTCGGCGCAACGGCCGCGCATGGGCTCATCCCGAAGAAGTCTAAGAAGAGGTTGAATGAATATGAAGAGCCTTAAAACCCTTAACCAAAAATTTTCAAGGTCGAGAGAGCCTATGTCTCTTTAGACAGATGCTAAGTATCCAGAACGAGGTTTTAGATAATGATGGCGAAAATCTATAATTTGATAAGGAAATGGCTTTTATGCGAAAAAATCATGGCGCTCCTATATAAGCTGGCTAAAAAATTAATATTAGGAGGTATAGCAGATTGATGCCGTGGTTGGGGCGGAGTCGGGGACCGTGCTTCCGAGGGTCGATGAGATAACTATCGAGGGGTTTAAGGAGGCGTTTAAGCGTATAATTAGGTTGAAGGAGAGCTGTGGGATAAAGCCGATCCTAGACAATCCAAGCGACCTATTCGAGCGGGCGAAGCTCTATGGAGTCCGATATAGGAATGGGGCTTGGGGATGGGCCTCAAACATATGGCACAGGTCGGCGTCCGGAACCATGGTGATAAACAGCGATGACGAGTTGAAGTATGAGCACAAGATCTTAATGCTCAGGGTTTTAGAGCATATCCTAGTCCAAGGACCCTTGATCAAGGTCGATGGAATCGTCGGAAAGCCCGGGTCGAGGGTCGAGCTGAGATGTAGACTATACTGCGATCCACAGTTTCCAGACATAGCATATAGGTGGAGTCAATTGGTCTTTCCGGGAAAGCCCAGTGAGAAGCCCGACGTAGAGGTCTTCTGCATCCCACATTATCTCGGAAACCCGAGGATCCCCGGGAAGGATGAACTCCTAAAGGTTCTAAGATTCCCAAACCACAACTACACGATAATCACATGCTCATCGTATCAAGGCGAGGTCAAGAAGGCCTTCCTAAGCCACTGGATCCTCCACGCATATAGGGTTGGCGGAACTGGAGAGCATGCAGCCTTAAGGGAGTTCACGGTCAAATGCAAGGATGGATCAAAGAAGAGGGTTGTGATGTGTATATGGGGGTTGACGGGTTCTGGGAAGTCAACCCATGGGATGTATGTCTGGGAGCGGGAAAATGCCAAAATCTATCAGGAGAAGTTTGGGATAGATCCATTGGAGTATGTCAGCGACCAAGCGATAAAGAATGATGATATAGTGGCCGTCTTCGAGGATAGGGTGATTGGATCTGAGAAGGGTTCTTGGACGAAGACTGAGGGGGTTACAAAGGCTCAGATAGCTATTTGGAGGGCGTCCATGTCTCCCAGAGCCCTACACGAGAACACGGAGTTCGATGAGAATGGAAATCCGTCCTTAGCTGGAAGACTCTACCAATACTTTGGGATGAAGAATAGGAATGCTCGATCAGTCTTCTATCTAGAGGACACCGGATACTTCAATGGAGACATAGAGTCTAGTGGGCCATTGAATACCGCGATCTTCCTAACCCCGGGATACTTCACGGACTATGCCTGGATTAAGATAGTCGACCCAGCCTTCGCGGCCAAGGTCTTGGCTGATGGTAGGACGATCGGCCATCCAGCTCAATCTAAGGAGATAGCGGGCAAGGTTAGGTTTGTGAGCAGATACTGTCTCCCATTCACTATTGGGGTGAGCTCAACAGCCCACGTCATCAGATTCTATAAGATGTTGAAGAAGAGAGCTGAGAAAGGAGATCCAATAGACGTCTACCAATTCAACACGACTGGGAGGATAATCGCGAAGTATGAGTGGAGGAGGATGAGGCTTGGAGATGAGGAGGTAGAGGTCCCGGAGCCGATATTCTCCTACACCGAGAACGGGGTTAGAGTCCCGGTGGGCGGGACATCACCGTCTATAGAGGAGACCGAGCTATTCATCCTACAAGCATGTAGGGGCGCGGTCGAGTATGAGCCCCATCCAATCTGGGGCGAGAAGGTTCTGGTGCCGGCGAGGGTTGAGGGGTTGCCGGATGAGAGGCTGAAAGAATTGAAACCCACAACCTACCTCTCCCTAAATGAGATGAAGAGGCTTCTAAAAGCTCAGATAAGGCTCAGCAAACACTATCTCGACCAACAGTGTCCGGGACTACCGCCGGAGATCTATAATGCGATGGACTTCTGAAGAATGCATAAGTTTACTTCTCTAAGCTTAGGATGGTTACGTAGGTGAAGTGGCCCGTCCCTCCCACATTGTGGATTAGGACTTGGCCATTCTTTATCGGAGCCTGCCTGCTCCTCTCAACCTCTTGTCTAAGCTGTCTAACCCCCTCATAGACCATGGCCAGACCGGAGGCTCCTATCGGATGCCCCTTCGCCTTAAGTCCTCCATCGACGTTCACGGGTATAAGCCCTCCTATGTAGGTCTGCTCCTCCCTAGCCAAGAGATGTCCCCTACCCCTCTCGACGAATCCTAGATCCTCGTAGGCCATTATCTCGGCTATCGTGAAGCAGTCGTGGACTAGGGCTAAGTCGAACTCCTTAACAGGATTCATCCTATCGACCCCGGCCATCCTATAGGCTTGGTCAGCGGCTTTGACGGCGGTCTCGAGTGATAGGAAGTCTCTCCTCCTAGTCATGTTCCCGGTTCCAGTCGCAACTCCCTGAGCCTTGATCCAGATCGGCGTATCAGTTAGCTTCGAAGCTAGGTCCTCGGAGGCCACGATCGCCGCGGCCGCCCCATCGGTTATCGGCGAGCAGTCATAGAGCTTCAGAGGCCAGGCAATATATCTCGAATTCATGACGTCCTCTACCGTTATCCTCTTCTGGAATTGAGCCTTTGGATTCAATGAGCCATAGTAATGGTTTTTGACGGCTATCTTCGCGAGATCCTCCTCCGTGGCCCCATACTCTTGCATGTAGGCGGTTGCGTAGAGGGCGTAGTAGGCTGGGAAGGTTGCGCCGAAGTGCTCGAACTCCCAGAAGAAGCTGCCGCCCCTACCCAATAGCTCGACTACTTGAGGAGTTTCAAGCTCATTCATCCGCTCAACCCCAACGGCTAAGGCGAGGCCTGTCATCCCAGACGCGACGGCCATAGACGCAACCCTCAGAGCCGCGCTCCCGGTCGCGCATGCGGCCTCAACCCTCATGCTCCCTATCGGAGTAAGGCCAGCGTATTCGCATATTATCGGGGCTGGGAAGAACTCTGAACTCCATCCGCCGACATTCCCTATCGCGACGAACCCTATATCCCTCTTATCTACGCCTGCGTCGTCAAGCGCCTCCTTGATGGCTATCCACGCGAGCTCTGGTAGCTGGTGCTCGGTATCTCTCCCAAACTTGCTCATGCCTACTCCTACGATCCCGACCCTTCTCATCCCCAAATCTCGATGAGAGACCAAATTTAAGTTCTAAATCAATGGTTATTAATTCAAGGTTGAGTGGTTGGAGAGGATGATTAGAGCCGTGATCTTCGACCTCGATGGAACCCTCCTCGCCATGAAGCTCAAGGTTAAGGAGGCTAAGGAGAAACTAATCCAGAGATTGAGGGAGATCGGGGTGAACGTCGATGAGATCGATCTCAAGATCCCAACCGAGGAGATAGTCTCAAAGATCATGAGAGAGTATGGATTCTCAAGAGATTATCTGATGAAGCTCGTGGACGAGGCCTATATCCCATATGAGCTCGAGGCCGCCGAGGTCGCGGAGCTTAGGGAGGGGATTAGAGAGGTGTTAAGAGAGCTTAAGGCCATGGGATTCAAGCTGGCCGTCGCATCGAATAGCGCGAAGCGTGGAGTATACCTAGCCTTGGAGAATACCTCGATAAAGGATCTCTTCGACGTAATCGTCACGAGGAGCGATGTCAATCGGATGAAGCCAAATGGGGCGCTCATCGCCGAAACCGTCAAGAGGCTGAACGTAAAACCTTCCGAGGCCGTTTACATCGGAGACACGGTCCATGATGTCTTGGCGGCGAGGAGGGTCGGAGTCAAGAGCATAGCCGTCTTGGGAGGAGCTCACTCAGCAAACCTAATACTCAATTCGAAGCCGGACATCTTGATCGAGGATGTTAAGGAGATCCCGGAGGCTCTTAGGAAGTTGAGTCGAGAGGGATTTAATGAAACCTCTCATAAAGTCTGATAGGGATTAAGCTTGGAATCGTCGGATATGAGGAGATGGTTCATCAAGATCTGGCTAGCAACTCCTATACTCCCTCCACAAGTTTGAGAAACGCTGAAAGAAAAAATCGATGAATCATTGATTCCCCATAGCTTGAGATCTAAATGGTTTATAGCCTAGATTCATCAAGTATTTGCTGAGGAGATGGATAAGGCGGTTTTAGACACGAGCATCGTGATTAATGGCAGATTCTCGAAGATGCTTGAGAGCGGAGAGATAGCTGAATGCGAGATAATAATTCCAGCTGCCGTGATAGACGAGCTTCAAGCCCAAGCATCGAAGGGGAGGGATGTCGGCTTCAAGGGACTTGAAGAGGTGAAGAGGATAAGGGAGCTGGCCGAATCTAAGGGGTTGGCGGTGAGATTCGTTGGTGAGAGGCCGAGCCTAGAAGACATAAAGCTCGCGAGAAGCGGTAGGATAGACGCCCTCATCAGGGACGTGGCAAAAACTGAGAAGGGAATTCTATACACGTCGGATTATGTTCAAGCCTTGGTTGCAGAGGCTGAGGGGATACCGGTGAAGTACGTTGAAGCCTATGTGAGGAAGGAGAGGTTCAGGTTTGAAGACTACCTCACTCCTGAGACAGTTCTACTCGAATTCATCTCAGGCTATTATCCCATGGCGAAAATCGTGGATGGAGATGAGGTCAAGCTGGTCAAGGTTGGAGATAAGCCGCTGAGCGAGGAGGAAGTGAATGAGCTCATCGAGGAGATCATCGGCGAATGTAGGTTAAGCGATGAGTGCGGCATAATGATCTTGAAGTCTGGGGCCATGATCCTACAGTTGAGAGATTATAGGGTAGCCGTCGCCAAACCACCATTCTCGGACAAGCTCGAACTCATAGTCAGGAGATTATCATTTAAGCCTAGAGTTGATGTCAAGCAACTAAACACCTTGATCGAGAGGGTCTCGGATAAATCCGCGGGGGTCCTCTTGATCGGGGCGCCCGAATCGGGAGTTCTCGAACTCTCTAAGATCCTCATGAACATGCTCCGAGAAAGAGGGAAGATGGTCAGGATAGTCGAATATGGTAGGATGCTTGGAGAGAATGGAAGCTTAACATGCTATGGCCCGCTTGAGGGAGATGTTGAGAAGACTGCGGACTTCTTAATCCACCTCAAGCCCGATTACGTCATCCTCAACGATATGAGCGATTCAAAGGACTTCAAATCATTCGTAAAGCTTAGGCTCGCCGGGATAGGCGTGATAGGGATAATCTACGCGGATGACCCGCTTCAAGTGTTGAAGAGGTTTGTGAGCAGGCTTGAACTAGATCTCCTAGCGAAAACCTTAAACTTCCTCATCCTAGCCGCAGATAAAATCCTGAAGATCTATGAATTGGGGATGGTGATCCGAGCTCCAACTGGAAGAGATCCAACCCACGTTAAGCCGCTCGTAGAGGTCAGAGCCCTGCCGAAGGGAGATCTCGAGTATGAGATCTACTCGGATGGTGGAAGGTTGATCATCGAGGTTAAGAAAGTTAAGGAGAGAGTCGAGTATTTGAGGGAGAGAGCGGAGCACCTAATTAAACAGATTAGATCACTTGACCCGAAAGCATCCATAGAGTTCGTCTCCCTAGATAAGGTGGTTCTCGCCGTCGATGAGAGCTTGATTCCCAAGCTATATAGCCTTAGGAGGAGCTTCATCGAGGAGAATGGAGTTATGCTCGAATTCAGGGCGAGAAGCGGGTAAATGGTTTTTAATTCCCTAGTTATGTTAAGGTCTTGAATGTCCCTAGAGAAGATCGGCAAGAAGATTTCAGACTTCATGAGATCGGAGACCGTGAATAAGGCGATAATCGTCGCGATAATATTGGCGATCCTAGTCCTTGTCAGCGGATCGATCTACTCCATAACCGCGGAGAACGTCTTAGGGCTCATATTCCTCCGAGGAGGTGGGGTGAGAGTCTTCATCTGGACTATCAACGCCCAAACCCATGCCGAGACCATGATAATCTTACTATATTATTTGATGGGGTTTGGGGGGCTCTGGCTATACGTGAACGCGGCGACCAGATCTGGAGACCCTAGAACGACGAAATACATGCTCTTCTTCAGCTTCCTCCTAGTACTCCTCGCGGGATTGGGGCTTTACTCCGCCTTCATAGCCAAATTCACCCGACCATGAGTCCGCTTAACACGATGTAACACCTGACTTAGCGATCCTAAACCTATAAGCGCCCTTCCTCTCAGGCTTCTCTATCCAAATCCTCCCACACCTCTCCCCAAACCTCCTCACAACCCTCAACACATAATCAGACCAATAGGTGAGTATTCTATGGGCCACAGCCCTCGTCTCACCGGTATCCGGTAGGGTGTGAACCTGCCCCACAACCACTATCGCTATATCCCTCTTCATGGCCGCCTCCTTCAAGGCAGCGAGCTGGAATGCAAGCCTCTCATAGATCGGGGTATCCTGCTTTACATCGCCCTTGATCTCAAGCCTATGCCTAAAGGTGAAGTCGTCTAAGACTATCAGCGGAGCGGGTGGAGGATAATCATGGAGCCTTAGCACCACCTCCTCCTGTTGGAGGAAGCTCTCGATCGACAGGATTAAGAGCCTAGACCGATCAACCCTATTCCATCTAAGGATCTGCTCAAGCCTAAGTGGATGAAGTCTGTTTGAGCAGTCGATATATGCCGCTCGGCCCTTTCGAGCCGCTAGGGCGCAGAGCTTTAGGGCTAGGCTGGTCTTACCCGACTTCTCCTCTCCATAGATTAAGGCTATAGATCCTGTTGGAAAGCCTCCGCCCAATTCCTCGTCGAGTTCTATGAGACCTGTTGGAAACCTCATCGAGACCTCTTCAAAGATAGGTGATGAACTCTAGGCTTTAAGGCCATATCCCAAGCGATTCGACCGCCTCGGCGACCCTCTTAACCGCTAGGAGGAGGGCTCCCATCCTCATGCTCGTCTCATATCTCTTCGAGTATTCGAGGGTGTCTTTGAAGGATTTGACCATCCTCTTATCCAGCCTCATCAAGATCTCCTCCCTCTCCCACCTAAACTTCTGGATGTTCTGAACCCACTCGAAGTAGCTAACGGTCACCCCTCCAGCGTTTGCCAAGATGTCTGGAACGACCTTCACACCCTTCTCCTGTAATATCTTATCCGCTTCGGGGGTGGTTGGGCCATTCGCTCCCTCCACTATCACTTTAGCCCTAACCTTGTCGGCGTTCTTCCCAGTTATCTGCCCCTCGATCGCGGCAGGTATGAGGAAATCCACGTCGAGCGTGAGCAGCTCCTCATTCGTTATGTTCTCCGCATCCTCGTAGTTTATCACGCTCCCAGTCCTCCTCTTATGCTCCATCACCTTAAGCGGATTCAATCCATCCCTATTGATTATCCCGCCCTTCGAGTCGCTCACGGCGACTATCTTAGCCCCCCAATCATGTAGGATTTTGGCGGCGTTGAACCCGACATTTCCATAGCCTTGGATCGCGACTGAAGCTCCCTTAAACCTCAAGCCATACTCCTTAGCCGCCTCCCTAACGCATACGGAGACCCCATAGGCCGTGGCCTCCTTCCTACACTCGCTCCCACCGACCGATATGGGCTTACCGGTTACAACCTCTGGAGTCGGCTCACCCTTAAGCTGGCTATAGGTGTCCATTATCCAAGCCATGGTCTGCTCATCGGTGTAAACGTCTGGAGCCGGTATGTCTATATGCGGACCTATAACATCGAATAATCCTGCCGTATATCTCCTCGTAAGCCTCTCAAGCTCAGATTTAGACATCTTCTTTGGATCGCATTTGACTCCGCCCTTAGCTCCCCCAAACGGTATATCAACCACCGCCGACTTCCAAGTCATTAGGATGGCCAAGGCCGTGACCTCATCGAGATTGACGTTTGGATGGTATCTTATCCCACCCTTAAACGGCCCCCTAGCGTTATTATGCTGAACCCTATATCCGGTGAAGACCTTGATCGACCCATCATCCATCCTAACCGGGATCGAGAGGATCACCGTCCTCTTAGGAGCTCTCAAAAACTCCCTTATACTATCATCTATCCCTAGGATCTCAGCGGTTTCATCGAGCTGCCTCAAGACATCCTCTAAAAACTGACGACCAGAGATGTTCATAAGGAATCCGGGATAGTATTTCACGATTAAGAATTTTAGTTTTTCCACGAATATGAGAGTCGAGGAGCCGTTTCCAGAATTGGAAAGATTTGGAAAAAATTTTATAATGGCTCTCCGAGCTTCTTGTATGGAGATCTTAGAGGTAGGGGGCTCAAAGTATCTAAAAATATCTTGGAAGAGGCTTGAAGAACTCATTGAAGCCTTGGCCGAGAAGATCCTCGCCTCATCCTACACTCCAGACATCCTAGTCGGAATCCTTAGAGGCGGGGCCACGGTAGCCCACCTCCTCTCAGACGTCTTAGGCCTCTACACGATTTATCCGGTTGGATGCAGCAGCTATATTGATGTGGGTAGGAAGGGCGAGTTGAAGATCTATAGCCCCCTAGCCCTCAAGGATCTATCGGGTAAACGGGTTTTGGTGGTAGATGATGTGGCGGATGATGGCGGAACTCTTAAGGGAGTCGTTGAGTTAGAGGTGCTTCCAAGAAATCCCCTAGAGGTCAGGACCGCAACACTCCATATTAAGCCTTGGTGTAGGTTTAAGCCAGACTATTACGTCGAGGTCACCGACGCCTGGATAATCTATCCATGGGAGAAGTATGAGGTCGCGAGACAGGTCGCGAAGAAGTTTATAGAGAATCTTGGATGGGAGAAGGGGTTGGCCGAGCTCGCGGATATTTTGGGGAAAGAGGTTAAGGAGGCTGAAAAACTCATAGCCTTACAGAGAAAGTAGTTTATCGAGATATTTTAATCCTCCATCCATCACCTTGATCCCTGGATTGAGGGTCTACTCAGAGGCATATGGATGTGCGGCGAATATGGCGGACTCGGAGATAGCGTTGGGAATCCTCAAGCAAGCCGGATACACACTCACCCAGAGGCCGGAGGAGGCTGACATCATAGTAATCTTCACATGCGTCGTCAAGAAGCCGACGAGTGATAGAATGCTCTATAGGATAAACTCTTTGAAGCGTTTTGGGAAGAAGCTCGTGGTCGCGGGCTGCATGGTCCCCGGCGAGCCTGAGAAGATAAGGAGGGTTGCTCCTAGGGCGATATTGATCCACCCCAGGGCCATCACCAGGATTGTCGAGGCAATAGAGTCTGGGAGGAGTATAGTGTCGGAGGATGCGGTCGTCAAGCTCGGTTATCCGAGGGTTAGGAGGAATCCGATAATAGCGATAATCCCCGTCTCTGAGGGATGTTGGTGGAGGAGGTGTAGCTTCTGCATAGTCGCGAGAACTAGGGGGAGCTATATGAGCTATCCGCTGAGCATGATCCTCAAAGAGGTTAAAGACTCCATTCATGAAGGCGTTAAGGAGGTCTGGCTCACGAGCCAAGACATGGGAAGCTATGGGATAGAGTCTGGTAGAAGCCTCCTACCAAAGCTCATCGAATCCGTCTCGAACATCGATGGACTATTCTTGGTGAGGGTTGGGATGATGAATCCAATCTACCTCAAGCCGATACTGGAGGATCTCGCAAAGGCTTACCTGAGACCCAAGACCTTCAAGTTCCTCCACCTTCCAGTCCAATCTGGATCAAATAGGGTTTTGAGGGATATGGGTAGAGGGTATACGGTTGAGGTCTTCAAGGAGATAGTTGCGTTCATGAGATCTAAGATTAGAGACCTAACCCTCTCAACTGATATAATCGTCGGGTATCCGACCGAGGATGAGGAAGACTTCGAGGAGACGGTCAAGCTCGTGGAGGAGGTTAGGCCGGATATGATAAACCTCTCAAGATTCTTCCCAAGACCCGGAACCCCAGCCGAGAAGCTGAAGCCCCTTGATCCGAGATTGGTGAAGAGGAGGAGTAGGTTGATGAGCGAGGTCGCCAGAGAGGTCGCATTGAGATCTGGGGAGAGGTGGATTGGGTGGAGGGGTATGGCATTAGTGGATGAGATCGGGGAGAGGGGCGAGGCCGTCGCGAGGAATCTGAGCTATAAGCCGATAGTCTTGAGGGAAGATGGAAAGAGGTTGTTTGGAAGGTTCGTGGAGGTTGAGGTTGAGTCGGCTAGACCATATTGTTTGATGGGGAGGGTTAAGCGGATCCTGAAGATCGACGAAGCCTCATCCATGATCCCCGAACAAATCTCCTCATAAAACCTAATAACCCCGCCACAAACCATCCCCATGGATGCACATAAA
>JAGGTD010000003.1 GCA_021163925.1 Nitrososphaerota archaeon | reverse complement strand
TGACTCGGTTAGGAGGAAGGGTGGGAGGAGGGGGAGGAGGGTCTAAGTATATTTCAGCTCACCTCCGCCTAAAAATGTCAATTAGACTCTGTCCCGAATGGTAATCTGTAGGAGATGAGGATGAGGGAGAGGCTGAAGACTAAGATCAGCAAGTATATGAGCTACTTGCTTAGACACGACCCCAAAGACTTGAGGATGGATGAGCATGGTTTCGTGGATTTCAACGAGCTTCTACAAAAGATCAGAGAGAAGTTTCCGGATGCGGATGAGCCGTTGATCGTGGAGATCGTTGAGAGGAGTGAGAGGAGGAGATTTGAGCTGAGGGATGGTAGGATAAGGGCCCTCTACGGCCACAGCATCCCGGTAAAGCTGGGATTAAAAGAGGATTTCTCAGTTAAGATCCTATATCATGGAACGACCCAAGAGGCTGCTAGGAGGATTCTGAGGGAGGGGATTAAGCCCATGAGGCGTAGATGGGTTCACCTATCCCCAACGCCTGAGATAGCGAGGAGGATTGGGTTGAGGAGGACAAGCCGACCCACAATACTAGAGATAGATGTTGAGAGGGCTAGAAGAGATGGCTTAAAGTTTTACAGGGCGACCGATGAGGTATATCTCTGCAAGTATATCCCGCCTAAGTATATCAGGCTTATGAGGAATTGAGAAGTTCTGGGATGGTGGAGAACGAATCCCAAAACGTTTTCGATTAACTTCTCAATCATCTTCAAAAGCCTTCGATCAGCTATTGAGTAAAAGATGCATCTGCCCTTCTAATAGGTTTTATCAACCCCCTCTCGCGCAGCAATCTCAGATGATATGAGACAGCCTGCTGCTTCATGTTCAACGCTACACAGATACATGGACATAATCAGCTTCATAGGGATCTGTGCCGCGACCTCACTGTTTCTTGGATTTGAGCTGGGGCGGCGAAGACCACTAAAGCTTGGATCCTAAAGATGGCGTCGGAATATTGATAGCAATCATAGCAACCTTGGCCTCCTGAGATTAATCTAAGATGATCGACTTCTCAAACTATTCTCATAAAATCGCCTTTAATGTGGTGGAAGTATAGTTTGGCCTCCCTCTCATTCACTAGATGGAGCTCGAACGGGCTATGATCCGGTAAGCTACTTGAATCCATTATCTTGAGCTTAAGCTTAACTCTCTCCATGAACGATCCAGAAATTCTCTTTGAGACTATTAGGATGTCTATGTCTGAGATCGCCGTGAGCTCTCCCCTAACAGCGCTTCCGAATACATAGACCCTCGCATCGTCTCCGAGAATCTCCTTCGCTGAGCGCGCTATCTCATCGACATATCTCCTCCAATCCCTCAGGATCTTAGCCCTTTCCCAGCTTACGTCTAAGCTCCTCACAGAGCCTTATCACCTCCTCCGAGACCTCTAACAGCTCCTTGGCATCACCTTCATCAAATTCTTTAACAAAGTATCTGCTGGTTAGATATGCGTCTTCAAGCGCGTGTAGTTTAAGCCTATTCTCCCTAACGAAGCGCGTGATCAGATCCTCATCCACCCTCCTAAGCTCACTCAATAAAGTTATGAGTGAATGCGTCCTCGGATAATCTCCGACCAATTCGAGCAGAGTTGCTTTAAGATATAGTTGGGCGGCTTGCTCCGCGTTAAATGCCGCTAAATCATATATTCCCTCCTTAATCAGATGCTTCGCGTTAGATGCGAAGTTCCTCGCCCTTCTCCTCACAAGATCTATCTCTTCCCTGCTCAACGGATCATAGTCATCCGATTCCCGATTTAAGGCTTTTGAAACAGATTCCAGATTGGAAAAGGTTATGTTCATGGCTTGGATACTTGTCTTAAGATGGAGTTGAGGGAGATTCAGAAGCTCATGGCCGAGATATATCTTAGGAGGGATGAGGCGAGAGGTGCTGAGAAGACCCTGATCTGGATGCTTTCAGAGGCTGGAGAGGTCGCCGACGCGTTTCTCAAGGGTGATGACCGAGCCTTGAGGGATGAGGTCGCCGACCTATTGGCCTGGCTTCTAAGCTTCTGCAATGTAGTTGGGATAGACCTTGAAGAGGCGATTCTGGCCAAGTATGGAGATGGCTGCCCGATCTGCGGATCGAAGCCATGTAAGTGTCCTCCAAGGTGAAAATACTTAGCCTCGTTGATAATTTGTTGAGGTGTAGGTTGGTTCAGCTCAAGCTATACAGGTTTGCTGGGAGAGGCGAACTCAGGGAGGAGCGGAGAGTCCCATGCCCGGTCTGCGGCGGAGACTTCAAGAAGTGTAGGCTGGAGATCTGCCCATATCTTAAGGATGTTAGAGAGCTGTTGAGAAAGGTTCAGGGCTCTAAGACAATTTTTGGATCATCTCCTCCCTCAGCCCTCATAGGTTCATGGGGCTATCCTAGGGTCTTGGCCGGCCCGCTAGTCCCACCGATTCAAGCGGATACGAGCTTGATGGAGGATTATGGTTCATGGCTCGACCTACCTCTCCAGAAGCTCGTCTCGATGAGGCTCAGCATGGTTAGGGGTAAGAGGCCGGTTAGGGTGGAGGATGCGAGGAATCCCAGCAGACTCCTAGCCACTATCCAAGAGCTAGGCATGGCCTATACGCCGACCGATGTCGAGCTTGAGCTTGATAAGGAGCCCGTGATAAGGCCTGGGTTCAAGCTTAGATATGCTCCGACAGGGCCTTCTGGAACGGTTGTCAAGGCTATTCTGGCCGAGAATCCGACGATACCGAGGGTCGTCGATAAGATCGTCTCGGACATAGACTTGAAGGCCTCGCAAGCCATCTACGAGCTATATCGATCGGGGATAGGTGAGAGGCATATCGTTAGACTTCTCTCGCTTGGATTGCTTGGGCTTAAGCGCTGGAGAAGGCTCGTCCCAACCGAGTGGAGCATCACGGCCGTGGATGATCAGATTGGGAGAAGGCTTAGAGACGAGCTAAAGGAATATGATTGGATAAACACATATGAACTCTATCAATATAAGGCTCACTACAATAGGGTTACAGTTCTATTGATTCCAGGGCCATGGATGTTCGAGGTATTCGAGGTCTGGTATAGGGGTGGTGGGATGAAGATATATCATGACTCGGAGCTTCCAGGAGATCCAGATAGATATCCGGAGGAAGTTGGAGGAGCATATCACGCCCTAAGGCTTCCAGTCCTCGAAAAGCTCTCGGAGATTAGGAGGCAGGCATCGGCCATAGCGATAGCTGAGATCTATGAGGGCTGGATACCCTTAGGAGTTTGGAGGTTTAGGGAGATCTGTAGGAGGGCGATGAAGTTTAGGAGATTTAGATCGGATTCACTTGACGAGCTATTGGTTGAGCTTGGGAAGATCATAGACCTCCCACTCACGGTCTTGGAGGGGAGCAGGGTCTTGAGATACCATAGGGAGCAGAAGTTATTAACGGATTTTCTCAGACAACTCTAAAAGTTTAAGACCCATCATGAGGAAAGGTTATGCTCGATGTTAGGATATGGGAAGATAGCGTATGTGGATTTGACGGATAAGCAAGTTGAGGTCGTAGATGTGGATGAGGAATTGGCGTTCAAGTATATCGGTGGGAGGGGTTGGGCCGCATACATCATCTTCAAGAACCTCGACCAGATAATCCATGGAACCCATCCATCAAACGTCCTCGTGGTCGCGACCGGCCCATTAGATGGCACGATCTTCAGGGGCGGATCTAAGACGACCTTCGCGGCGATAAGCCCCCTAACCGGAATCTATGGAGATAGCATTGTCGGCGGACATCTTGGATCTATGATGAGGAGGGCTGGGATAGATGCACTCGTGATTAAGGGAGCGTCTCAAGAGCCATGCTATCTATTGGTCGAGGACGGTCGGGTTGAGATTGAGTCCGCTGAAGATCTATGGAGCCTCCACTCAAGAGACGCTGACAGAAAGCTTAGGGAGATTCATGGAAACTGCTCGATAGCCACTATAGGGATTGCTGGAGAGAAGTTGGTGAGCTTCGCGTGCATAAACGTGGATTGGGATCTCAAGCTTAGAAGGCATGCACAAGCTGGGAGAACTGGTATGGGAGCCGTGATGGGGAGTAAGAAGTTGAAGGCGATCGTGGCAAAGGGAGGTGGGGAAGTGGAGGTCGCGGATCCAGAGAGGCTTGCGGAGGTTGTGGAGAGGCTTAGAGATCAGATAGTTGGAAGTACGCTCTATGAAAAGTGGGAAAAGTATGGCACCATGTCCGTAATTGAGTGGTCTAATAAGGCTGAAGCCCTGCCTACTAAGAACTTCCAATACACTAGATTCGATGGCGTGGAGAGGTTTGGGGGAGAAGCGGTTCATAGGGTCGAGGAATACACGTCTGGATGCGCGAACTGTATGATGCCATGCGGCCACACAGTATCGGTTGGAGACGGCCACGTTACCGTTGACTATGAGAACTTTGCCATGCTCGGACCTAACCTTGGACTCGGAGATTTGGAGGCGATCGCGAAGGCGAACTATCTCTGCGACTACTATGGCTTAGACACTATCTCAACAGGCTCCGTCATAGCGTTCGTCATGGAGTGCTTCCAGCGTGGAATCTTGGATGAGGAACATGTGGGATTCGAGGTTAGATGGGGCGACGCGGAGGCCGTCTATAAGCTAATCAAGCTCATCGCCGAGAGGAAAGGGTTTGGAAACCTTATGGCCCTGGGGGTTAGAGAGCTCTCAAGATACGTAGGTGGTGGATCTGAGAGGTTCGCCATGCATGTTAAGGGTCTTGAGATAAGCGCATACGATCATCGAGCCGCCCCGGCCATGGCTCTAAGCTACGCTACATGCGATATAGGCGCTCATCACAATAGGTCTTGGGCGATAACCTATGATCTTGAGGTTGGGAGAGATGATTATGGAGAGGATAAGGCGAGGAGGGTGATCTACCTCCAACATCTAAGACCGTTATTCGACATGCTCGGGGTCTGCAGGTTCCCATGGGTTGAGCTTAAGGTTGATCCAAACCTCTACGCCGAGGCATACTCAGCCGTGGTTGGGAGGGAGTTCAGCCTAGACGACCTACTCCTATGCTCTGAGAGAGTTTGGAACCTGACGAGGGTCATCGCGATCCTCAAGAAAGGGATAGATGTAGAGGATGATACTCTACCGGCTAGAGACTTCGAGGACCCGATACCAGATGGGGAGACGAAGGGATTTAGACTCGATAGGGAGAGGTTCATGGAACTCTTGAGGAGCTATTATAGGCTTAGGGGATGGGATGAGCGAGGCTGGCCGACGAGGGAGAAGCTCCTAGAGCTTGGATTGGAGGAGGTAGCTGAGAAGCTCTATGGCTAATCTCCCCTAGCCTTCTTCAAGAACTCCTTCAAGATCTTCACGTTCTCATCTCTTAAACTACTTCTCCGAAGATCCACGTATATTCCCAGCTTCCTCGCCTCCCTAATGCTGAGACCCACCTCCTCAAGCTCCCTCCTCGAGAATCCTCTCCCAGCCCTAGTTATCACGAGCCCTTTATGCTTCCTCCTCACGATCGGGGTCAACCCTCCTCTCATCGCCTCTCTCAAGATCCGGTGGAGTTCAAAAAGATTTCCAGAATACTACCACGCCATCCTCGGCTCAGCTCACATTAAATCTAGGCGGATACATTGTTTTATCATGCCTAAGAGGCCTAAGAACCCCGCCTCGCCACGCTATAAGGCTAGGATGGGATATGAGGGAGAATATTATCTCGTTAAGAAGTTCACCTCAAGGGGTAAGCCTGGATTCTATGCTGTGAGAACTCCTGGAAGCGGCGCTGGAAAGCTTCCTAAACCAGATATAATCGCCGTGGATGATGGCGAGCTTCTAGCGATCGAGGTTAAGTCCAGCAATAAGTCCTACATAGCTTTGAATGAGGCTCAAGTTAGGAGGCTACTCGAATTCTGTGAGAGATTCGTCGTCAAATGCCCTAGATGTGGAGAGGAGATTAGGCCCAAGCCCATCCTCGCCGCCAGATTCTTGGGTAAGGAGTGGAGATTCGTAGAGATACCGCCTGACTGGGAGGGGGTCATCGTCGTGAGAAGGTCTTCCCACCCCTCCGAGGCTTCTCGCGGTGAGAGACTATCTTCTCCTCCTCATAAGCGGGGCGGGGCGGCATCCTCTCAAGGGAGGAGAGGTCGAGGAGCTTCTGGGTCAGGTAGTGGCTGAGGGTTGGATAATTCTTCATCCATTTCCTCTCGCTAGGCTTCGACAGGTATCCGAGCTTGACCAGAGATTGAAGGAGATTTCCAACACTCCTCCTCTTCCTCCTATCCTCCCTAATCTCGCGCGGTAGCATCTCTATCAGATCGGTTAGGGTGAATACTTGATCCTCGATCGAGGCCAGGGCTGCTAAGACCTCTTTAATCTCATCTAGGCTCAGCCTCCTAACCCTCCAGCCCAGCATCCTTATGATTGGATTGACATCGTCTCCCGTATCCACCACGAACTACCTCCTAATCTTCTTGAGAACCATCTCGGGCTTGATCTCGAAAGATTTACCGCATGCCCCACACGTAAATCTAAGCTTGTATTTACTCGACTGAAGTTCTTCAAGCTCTCCGATCGTCGGTATCCTAGTTATCACCATGGCTCCACAGTTTGGGCAGACGACCTTAACCCTTATCCCATCCTCTATCGTCTTAGGCTTGACCACCTCATTCGTCGGGGAGATTGCCTCAACCTCCATCATCTGAAACACCTCCACCCTCTCCCTCTCTCTCGACTTAAGCGCCTTTCTAAGCGACTCTATCTCTGCTTCAAGAGCCGTCCTCCTCTCGCTGAGCCTCCTAAGCTCGCCCTCAATCCTCTCGAAGGCCTTTCTCGGCACAAACTCCTTCCTAACATATGGCATTATCAAGTTGATTATCGATTGCCTAGCCTTATCCAGTAGATGCGGCTCAAGCGGTCTAAGCACCGAGATCTCACCCCTCTTCACCCTGGCTAGATTCCTAAGCTGCTCGGCTAAGGCTTCTAGATCTTCAGCCTCAACCCCGCTTGGATCGGAGAATATCTTTAGGATTGCGTAGGCTGCGCTATCCTCTCCCTCGATAAGCTCGACATAACTCTTCCTACTCTCGACGACCTTCTCAAGCTTTTCAAGCTCCTCTCTCGCGGCCCTTAACCCATTTGAGATCTCCTCGGCCTCAGCCCTCACTCCAAGTAGCTCGGCTATCTCAGATCTAAGCCTAGATTCCTCATCTCTAAGATTCTCGACCTCGGATCTCAGCCTATCCGCGGTCTCCTTCAAATCTTCTATGGTTGCCTCGAATCCCATGAGCTCCTCCAGTCTACTCTTCACGGATTCGAGTTCTGATCTCCGCTCCTCTATCTCATACTTGATCTCATCCCTCTCCTTTCTCAGCCTCTCAAGTTCTTCCTTGATTTCGTTAAGCCCTCCTTCAATTTCGTGAATCCTCCCGATCTCATCGAGGAGGGCTAGTCTTCTCTGCTCCAATCCCTCGATCTCGAATCTAAGCTCGCCTATTCTACGCCTCAAATCCTCGACTTCTCTGACGAGGTCTTCATGCTTTTTCAGCTCTTCTAAGATCTTAGATGGGTCGTGTTCCAGCTTCTTCAAAGACTCTAAGACGTTTAGCGCGGATCTGAGGTCTTCTAGATCTAGCCCTCTCTCCCTCAAGGCGGAGACGAGCTTGGAGATCTTCTGAACGAGGTCTAGGGTTAGCTGATATTGATCCATGTAGAGCTTTAGATCCTCCTCAATTCTCCTCCGCTTCTCCTTGAGCTGCTCTATAGAGTACTTGAGCTTGACCTCCTCGCTACTAAGCTTCCTATAGGATCTCAGAACGGATAGGTAGCTTCTGCCAGCCTCCCTCTCGATCTTCCTAAGCCTCAAAGCCGCGTTGACATAGCGCTTAAACCTCCTCTTATCCCAGCCCATCGAGTCCAATAGCTCATTCAGGGCCTCGATCTTATCCCTAGATAGCTCAAACTTAGGCTTTGGAGGGGCCACGACTATGATCTCGAAATCCCGCTTCTCCTCACTCAAAATCAGGCTCAACTAGACCTTTTCTCAGCGCCATATATAAGTGATATAGTTAGATGAGGTGGAGGTATCTTAGATTATAAGCTGTGGGTATTAGCCTGATTTGCTCAACCTTTCTTTTGAGGAGCTGAATCCGGGCTATCTACGCCTTCTGAACCCTCTGGGTCTACGGCCTCTAAACCCGCCGTAGCTGACCGGGTTCTCGGAGAGATTGTTGTCGAGGTTTAGATCGCCGAGCTCGGCATCGGAGACCTCGATATTTCCATATCTTCCAAGGTTTAGCTGCATCCTCCCCCTAAACAATTTGATGAAGCCGTTCGTCACCTTTACCACATCACCCTCATTGACGAGATCTATCTTATCATCCCATAGAACTAGGTTTATCGCACCTGTCTCATCGGCTATCAGTAGCTCGCTGAGCCTATGCTCGCTTTGATCATATTGGGAGGTGACGGTTCTCTCCGGAGACTTACTAACAACCTTCGCCACGAGATTTATGCCGCGTGAACGCGGCGATAGCTCCCCAATCTTAACCAACTCACTCATTTCCCTTTACGACTCCAATTTATCGCCGCTTAATCATCTAGAGTCTATTTAAGTATTGTTATCGTTGAAGAGGTCTATCCCCTAACGTATTGTTCGAGGATCTTTAGTGCTCGCTCCTTGCCGAGATCCCATAGATATGGCCCAAGCCTAGGCCCACTATCTCTCCCCAAGAATATCTGGTAGAGTTTCTTGAAGAAGACCTTCACACCAATTCCATGTTTTCTCGCGGTCTCGAAGATCGCCGACTGGATCTCATCCGAGCTTTCAGCCACCTTAATCCTCTCAGCTAGATCCTCTATGGCCTCCCTCTCAACCTCGGTAAGCTCGACGGGCTCTCTCTTAACAACTCCCATGTCGAGGGCATAGTTCATCGCCAGCTTAATCTTCTGTAAAGCCCTCTCATCGATCTCATATCCATATCTTCTAAGTCTGTCGACTACGAAGTCCAGCCTCTTATCTTCAGGCGCGATTAAGGCGAGTTCGACGATTAGGGAGTATGGGATGTGGGTTGATGGTCTCTCCGGCGGTTTTAAGAGATTTGAGTATAGGTAGAGTCCTTTAAGCCTCTCCCGCTCAAACTCATTCCCGATCTTAACCCTCCCAAAATACACATCTTCAAGATAATCGAACTCGTCCATCAGCCTCGGAATGGTCTCGATCGTCAAGATCCTCGTCCCAACTATCCGCTTAAAGAGTAGGAGTAGGAGGCTTTGAGGTGTTCCATACCTATACCAGAGTTGTGGGGTGAAGACGTTTCCAAGAGACTTCGAGATCTTCCTACCGGACTTATCCAAGAACATCTCATATCTGACATGTAGGGGAGGCTCATATCCCAAGATGTTCTTAGAGACCCAATCATTCACCTTGACCGAGTCGGCTATATCCTTGCCGTATGCCTCAAACCTTATGTCAAGTCTCCTCCACCTCGCCGCGAACTCAACCTTCCACGCAAGCTTGCCATCATCCCTCGTTATATCCGCCTCACCCTCATATCCGCATCCATCGAACCACCTGCCCTTGACCTCCGCTCCAACACACTTATACTGGACCACCCGCCGCTTAGGATCATACCGATATGCTTGAGTTGTGTAGATCTTTCCACAATTCTTGCAGACTGGGAAGTATGGCAGGACTTTCGTGAACTTCTCTTGACCCGTTAGCTCCTTGATCGCCTCGCCTATCCTCCTCCAATTCAACAATATCTCATGGATCTCGCCGGCCAACTTCCCAGAGGCATAAACCTCTCTACCAGACATGAAGGTGCATTCGATTCCGGCGCGTTCAAGAGCTTCCTTAAGCATCCCGCTCATATGCTCGGAATAGCTCTCATGGCATCCTAGTGGATCTGGGATCGAGGAGACTGGCTCTAGGAGGTGGTCTTCAAGCCAGCTCGGCAAACCCTCTGGAACCCTCCTCAAGCCATCCATATCGTCGCTGAATGCTATCAGCTCAGAGTTGTATCCAAGCTCTCTTAAGGCCATGGTTACACCATATGCCCTAACCGCGTCGGCCATGCTACCCACATGAGGTATTCCCGAAGCCCCTAATCCACTCTCGGTCCTGATCAGATCTAGGCTCCTCCCAAGCCTCTTCTCCCTCTCAACTAGCTCGTAGGCGACCTTATCCAACCAAGTCCCATGGCCTATGATCTTCTTCTGCCTCAATCCAACCCACCAACTACATGACGATAAATTAATGATTTCCTTTTAGGCTAAACACCGCGACCACTAAGCCTTCGAGGAGACCTCTGTTATAGAAGGTGCTGGATGAAATAAAAAATTGATTGGATCTAGGTATAGATCATTTGAGTCCGTCCTAAGGCGTTGGAAAAAGCTCGTGAAGGTCGACTACATGATAGATGGGGTCTATCCGATTGAGGGGTAGGAGGAGGCATTTTAGAAGGCGATGAGCCGAGAAACCCTGAAGATCATATTAAAGACATGATCAGCATATTGCACGCGTTAGCTCTCAGCCTTCCTTATCAATCCTTTCCTCAATAGATCCTCTGCAACATCCTCCAATCCGAGTGAGAGTAATTTCTCATAGGTCGGCTTACCGGTCTCTAAATCCCATCCCCTACATCGATAGTATTCGTCAAGCATCTGATCTAGTTCGACGACGTGGCCCTTGGCCGGCCCTAGGGGGGCTGGAACCTTCGTCAATCTCTCGGGTAGGGTGTCGTCCTTCCTACTTATCCCCTCTCTGATGTTGAATGCTCGATTCAGGTTCACTATCCTCTCCCCAATCATCTTGAGCTTTCTGACATCTACATCCATTCCACACGTAACCCTCAACGCATCCACCATGTCTTGATAGTAGAAGACTGGGGGGATCTGGGTTCCATACTTACATACCCCAACCGCCTCCACCACGGCCATATAGTCCTCGCACTCCTTAACCATGAACCCCTTATACTTTGGATTCAGCCTATCAGCGATCTCGGGCAGATACTCCTCCCCAAACCTCTCCCTAATCTCCTTCTCAAACCCGACCTCATCCAAGACCGGGAACCCATAGAGGTGATCCGCTCCCCTCGCAGCCGTGGCTATGGCCAGACCCATGGACTTCTGGGCTCTAGGCTCCTGAGACGCTATCTCCTGGCCCTTTACGTGCATCACGTATCTCTCGGTTCCCCTTCCGATCTTCTTCGCAGCCCTCCAGCTCCCCTCCGCCAATAGGTCTCCAACCCCCCTCCTATAAGCGATCTTTATGAGCAGCTCGATCATCGCCTCCTCATTACCGAATCTTAGGTCGAGTCCATCCAGCTCATCCCTCGATATCAGGCCAAGCTCATAGCATTCCATCGCCCATGAGATCGTTCCTCCGGCGGAGACGGAGTCGAGCCCCAGATTGTTGCAGAGCCAATTCCCGTATAGGATCGCCTCGATATTCGATACCCCGCATCTCGATCCTAGGGAGCATAGGGTCTCATACTCAGGGCCGCCGCCCATGCACCTATATGGCTCATTATAGACCGCTGTGTATCTCCCGCATCTCTGGAGGCATGCGAAGTCTGCTACGGGCTTAACGAGATATTTCCTGTAAATGGTCTCCCCGCCGATCTTATAGTATTCATCGAAGACCCCTTGACGGAGGTTATAGGTTGGGAGCCTCCCGATCTTCTGCATAAGCTCGATCAAGTTAGTTGTCCCATACTTCGCCCTGTCGGGCATGAATGGGTGGCTGAGCATCTTTCGATGCCATCTCCTAACATGATCCATGTATGCTTCTGGATCCGCGACCTCGATGTCCCTTGAGCCTCTCACCGCTATGGCCTTTAGGTTCTTGCTCCCCATGACCGCCCCCATCCCAGATCTCGCAGCGGCCCTATACCTGTCATTCATTATCGCAGCATATCTAACCAAGTTCTCTCCAGCAGGGCCTATACAAGCAACCTTAACATCCTCTCCATGCTCTTCCCTTAGGATGTCATCGGTCTCTAGGACCGTTCTCCCCCAAATCTCTCCAGCATCCTTGATCTCGACCTCATCGTCATCTATCCAGAGATAGACGGGCTTAGACGCCCTTCCGAGAAATATTATCGCATCATAGCCCGCGAACTTCAGCTCTGGAGCCCAGTGTCCGGCGGCATGAGACTCTCCCCAAATACCCGTTAATGGAGACTTGGCCGCGACCGTATACCTACATGCTTGGGGGAAGAGGGTTCCGGTTAATGGCCCGGTCGCGAACATCAAGACGTTCTCTGGGCTGAGTGGATCTATTCCGGGCTTGATTAGGTCGTAGAGTATTCTCGCGCATATTCCAGATCCTCCGAGATATCTTTCCGCGAGTTTCTCCGGGAAATCCTCGACCCTAACCTTCTCATGGGTTAGATCTATCCAGAGAATTCTACCAGCATATCCCTTATACCGCATGCCGAATAAGTCGGTGAATCGCCCCATATAAAATCTATTCAATCTCCAACTTGAATCGATGATTTTTGACCGAGCTGATGAGCCCCAGCTATCCACTATTCCTCAAGCTCAAGATTATCTCCTTAAGCCTCTCAGCATAGTTCCTTCGCTTCTCAAACGCCTCCTCAAAGCTATAAGCCATCTTGAGACATCCCACGGGACATGCTTGAACACATGCTCCACAGGCCACACACTTTATCGGAGCCCTCCCATTGGGCGGTATGTGGATGGCATCTAGGGGACATGCCTCGACGCATCTTCCACATCCATCGCATCTCCCCTCATCTACCACGATTATCCCCTTAGATGTTCTCTTGATGGCTTCGTTCGGACATGCCTCCATACACGGCGCCCTCTCACAATTCCTGCAAGCGATCACCAAATCTATCGCGGGCTCCATCCTCACGACCCTCAACCTAGCCTTTTTCGGATTTAAGACCTTGAAGTATGTGAATGAGCATGTTAAGACGCATATCTCGCATCCAGTGCACCTCGATGGATCGGCGTAGATATATGGCATTCGATGACACCCTCATGATCTCGACCTCTCCCCTGATTTAAGATTTTTCCATGTTAGGTGAATCACTTATCTATCATCAAGACATCTTCGTTATTGAGGTGCTTAATGTGGGTAGCATTCTGATCAAGAATGGTTTGCTCGTCACGATGGATCGGGAGCGGAGGATAATTGAGGATGGGGGGATATTGGTCGAGGATCGAAAGATAAGTAAGATTGGGAAGATGTCCGAGTTCTCGGGAGTGAGGGCGGATGAGGAGATAGATGCTAAAGGATGCGTAGTGATGCCTGGATTGATCTGCTCCCACACCCATCTCTATGGAATGCTCCTTAGAGGCGCTCCACTTTTCGCCAAGATCAAGCCTCCAACAGACTTCATGCAGAACCTCCAATGGATTTGGTGGCCTGTCGATGAAGCATTAACCCATGACGACGCATACGCGAGCGCCTTGGTAGGATGCCTAGAGTTCTTGAAGACTGGGACGACCCTATTCGCCGACACCTACTCCGGCCCAAACTCCATTGAGGGCGTCTTGGATAGGATCGGTGAAGCGGTTGAGAGGATCGGGATTAGAGGTTTCATCTCATTCGAGGCAACGGAGAGGCATAGTAGGGAGGAGGGTGAGAGGGGGGTTAAGGAGTGCATCAGATACATTGAGAAAGTTGGGGATAAGGGGAGGGTCAGAGGGATGCTATGCTTACACGCGAGCTTTACCGTATCCGACGACCTCCTAAAGCTCGTCAGAGAGAAGGCTAATGAGCTGAAGGTCCCGATAACCATGCATACGTCTGAGGGCTTGGTCGACGTCTATCATAACTTGGAGAGATATGGGAAGCGGACGGTTGAGAGGCTTAGAGATGTGGGGTTTCTTGGGAGGGATGTGGTCTTGGCTCACTGCGTCCATCTAAACGATGACGAGTTGAAGATCTTGGCCGAGACTGGGACGAACGTCGCGCATAACCCGATGAGCAATATGTTGAATGCGGTTGGGGTCGCGGCCATCCCCAAGATGATCGATATGGGGATCAGGGTCGGGCTGGGAAACGATGGATACATCTTCGACGGATTCGAGAATATACGGGCAGCCTACCTACTCCACAAGGTCCATTATCGAGATCCGAGGATGATGACGCCGCTACAGGTTTTGGAGATGGCGACTATCAAGGGCGCCGAACTCTATGGCGTTGACGAAGAGGTTGGCTCGCTTGAGGTTGGGAAGCTCGCGGATATAATCATCATAAAACCCGATGTCCTGCCAACCCCGCTCAACGCCGAGACCGTTTACGGCCATCTGGTGAACACGGTTGATGGAGATGATGTCCAGACGGTTATAGTTGATGGAAGGATCTTGATGAGGGATAGAAAGGTCTTAACCGTAGATGAGGATGAGGTTGAGGCGATCGCCCAGAGGTCTGCGGAGAGGCTCTGGGATAGGTTAAAGGAGGTTAAGCCCGAGCTAGATAGGATAAGATGAGATCAACCCAATCGATTCAGCATCCTCCTAAACTCCTCAAGGCTCGGACCTATCATCGGAGGCTCCGCGAACATACTCTTAACTATATCTGGATCCTTTAAGCCGCTGCCGGTCACGAGGACCACGACCTCATCGCTCGGATCTATGACCCCATCTTCTAAGAGCTTCATGGCCCCGGCCAAGCCCGCCGCTCCAGATGGCTCGGCGAACATGCCCTCCATCGACGCCAAGAGTTTCTGAGCCTCTAGGATTAGATCGTCTGGAACGGCTTCGGCCACACCATCGGTCTCCTTCAAGGCGATTAGGCCGGCGTCTCCATCCCATGGATATGGGTCCATCAACCCGCTCGCAACCGTCCTCGGATTCCTCCAAGGCTCTATATTCATCGGATCCATCCCCTCCTTAAACGCCCTCACAAACGGCGCGTTTCCAGTGGACTGGATCGCCGCCAATCTTGGAAGATGATCTATCCAGCCCAGTTCATAGTAGTCTCTAAGCCCCTTCCAGATCCCGGCCAAGAGACATGAAGAGCCTGTTGGGATGAGTATCCAGTCTGGAATCCTCCAGCCAAGCTGCTCAACGATCTCATATGATATCGTCTTAGGCCCCTCAACCTGATATGGGTTGAATGGCCCGAAGCTTGGGCATGGATACCAGCCATAGTTCTTGACTACGAGCCTGAGTAGCTGGACCGTTGGATCAACCCCCTCCTCAACCCTCCTAACTCTAAACACCTTCGCACCATAGAGCTGGAGCTGGGAGATCTTCCCGATCGACGCCTCCTCTAAGACGAATGCATAGCACTCTAGCCCGGCCTTGGCCGAGTATGCTGCGAGGGCTGCGGCCGCATTTCCACTCGAAGCTGTGCAGGTCTTCTTAACCCCAAGCTCCACCGCCTTCGATACCCCAACAGTCATAGATCTATCCTTGAAGGAAGCTGTTGGATTCCTCGTCTCATCCTTCAGGTATAGGTTCTTTAAGCCGAGATGCCTGGAAAGTCGTTCAGATCTTATCATCGGAGTCCCACCCTCGCCGAGGCTCACGATAGAAGACCTCCTAGACACGGGTAATAGTTCAAAGTATCTCCAGACCCCGCCCCTCCTCTTCTCAAGAGCCTCTTTCGTCAGGGTTCTTGAGATCGCCTCATAGTCGTAGTAGATGTCTAGGCGTCCGAGGTCATCCCTATCGCAGATAACCTTCCCATCCTCAAGCCTATACTCGGAGCCACACCTCGAACATCTTAGATGGGTTACATACGCCATTATCTCAAATCAATCTCCCTTAGCCACGTCTTGAAAACCTTTCCATCAACCTCTCCGCGACCTTTGAGGCCTCAGCCATGACCTCCTCCTCATCGATGTAGGTTATCCTCCTATCCTCCATCAAGATCTCGCCATCGACTATGACTGTCTCGATGTTCTCGCTCGTCGCAGCATATACTAGATTTGCGATCGGGTCATGGACGTATACGGTGTGAGGCTTATGGAGATCCAATATGATTAGGTCCGCCCTCTTCCCAGCCTCAAGAGATCCTAGCTCATCCTCCATTCCAAGAGCCTTGGCCCCATTTATCGTCGCCATCTCCAATATCTCCGAGACCCTCATGACTGTTGGATCCCTCCTAAACCCCTTATGGATCAAGGCCGTGAACTTCATGGATTGGAGGAAGTCGTGATTCCCTCCGCTGGCCGGGCCATCGGTCCCGAGGGCGACGTTACATCCAAGCCTTAGATATTCTGGAATTGGGGCGACCCCAGCTCCGGTGTATGCGTTGCTGATTGGGTTGTGGATTATGTTCGCGTGAGCCGATGCGAGCATTCTCATCTCCCCCGGCGATACCTGAACCGCGTGGACGGCGTGAAATCTCTCATCGAGTATTCCAAGCTCATGGAGGTATTCTACATCGGTCTTCCCGGTCATCTGCTTAAGTAGCTCGACATCCTTCACGCTCTCAGCCGTATGCACGTGTAGATATGTATGATACTTGTCCGCGAGCTCCTTGGACTTCAGTAGGAGTTCCTTTGAGGCGAAGCATGGATGCATCGGAGCCGGACACACCCTCAACCTCCCCTCATCCCTCCCATGCCATCTCCTGATCACCTCCTCGCATATCTTCAAGGCTTTATCCGCATCCATCCTCAAATCCTCTGGGACGTTGATCTCATAGTATCCACATGCTAGAACTCCTCTTATCCCAGACTCGTGCATGGCCCTTATCGATGCTTCATAGTTTCTGGGATACTGGTTATCGACTATGCATGTCACCCCAGATCTGATGTTCTCGATTATCCCGAGCTTAGCAGCTATGTAGATGTCTTCCTCCCTCAGATGTCTTATACTAGGCCAGATCGAGGTCTTGAGCCAGTCTAGGAGGACCATGTCCATGGCCACATCTCTTAGGAGGACTTGGAACATGTGGGTGTGGCAGTTTATAAATCCTGGAAAGATGTATTTTCCCGACGCATCTATTACTCTATCAGCCTTCTCTCCCCCAAACTCATCCGCCTTTCCGATAGACGTTATCCTCCCATCCTCGACCAATATTGCTCCATCCTCGATTATCCTCCGCTCCCGATCCATCGTGACTATAGTCCCGCCCTTGATCAAGAGGTTCTTAGAGGCCATGGCTCACCCTTATTCTGGAAGCCTTCCCATCCTCCTCAAGTCCTCGATCTCCTTGATGAGCCCAAGCCTCTCAAGGGTTTCCTTCCTCGGTATCCCGGTCTCCCTATCCCATCCCCTCAAATCATAGTATTCATCCAGCATTAAGTCGAGATTGACGGTTTGACCCTTTCCAGGCCCCTCGGGCATGGGTTCCTCGATGAATCTCCTCGGAAGCCTGTCATCCTTCCTCGTTATCCCCTCCCTAACGTTGAAGCACCTCTCAAGATTCACGACCCTCTCGCCTATCTTCAAGAGCTCCTCAACCCTTCCAAATGCCTCCTCTCCGGTCGCGGCTGGAAGTATCTTGGCGAAGTCCTCGATCCAGTAGATCGGAGGCCATGAGACCGTATACCAGCATACTATCAATAGATCCCTCACCGCGTAGACATCCTCGGTTGTCTTGACTGCTAAGGCCTTCCACTTCTCACTATATGGGTTGCATATGTCTGGGAGCTTATCCCTACCCCACCTCTTCGCCGCTATCTCCTCATATCCAAGCTGGTCGACGGTGACGAGTCCTCTCAGATGGTCTGCGCCCCTGCTTGCGACCGCGTGGCTCAATCCTATCGATCTATGGGTTCTCCCATCTTGGCCTGAGACCTCCAATCCCTTTACGTGGATCGCGTAGTATTCTGAGCCTCTCCCAATCTTCTCAGACGCCCTCTTAACCCCCTCAGCTAGGAGGTCTCCTATACCCTCACGCTTCGCTATCTTGTGGATTAGCTCGATGAACGCCTCATGATTTCCCCATTTGAGGTCGAGACAATCAACCTCATCCCTACCGACTATCCCACGCTCAACGCACTCGGTTAGGAAGGCGATCACGCATCCAGTTGATATGGCGTCTAGTCCATAGTTGTTGCAGAGGTAGTTTGCGTAGAAGATCGATGGGAAGTCGGAGTTTCCCAGATTTGATCCAAATGAGTATATTCCCTCGTATTCAGGCCCCTCGGACACTATTCCAGCATATCTCCCCTCCCTAACCGTGTATACCTTCTTGCATTGAACCCTGCATGAGAAGCAAGCCCTATCCCTCACCCAAAACCTCTCCTTCAACACCTCGGCCATGAGCTCCTTCGCACCATCGAAGACTCCCGTCCAATGGTTCTTTGTAGGGAACTCTCCTATCGACTGCTTATATCCAACCAGTAGCGGTGTTCCATACTTTGCGAGGTCTCTAGCCTGTGGATGCTTTAGAACCCTTTCATGAGCATCATCGACGAGTTCCATGAACTTTTCCGGGTCCGCGACCTCAATCTCCCCATCCCCCCTAACGGCTATGGCCTTGAGCCTCTTACTTCCCCAAACAGCTCCCACACCGGTCCTCCCATGAGCTCTATGATAGTCGCTTATCACTGAGGCGAACCTAACTAGGTTTTCTCCCGCCTGACCTATGCATGCCACGTGCGCGTTTGGATCGGTCTCCTCCTTAATGGCGTCCGTCGCCTCGTGGACGTTTAACCCCCATAGATGTTCAGCCCTCCTAAGCTCGATCCTCCCGTTATCGATGTAGATGTAGGTCGGCCTTTCACCCCTACCAGTTATCACGAGATAATCGAATCCAGCATACTTGAGCTCTGGGCCGAAGTGTCCTCCAGCATGGCTCTCACCCCAGATCCTAGTCAACGGGGACTTCGACGCCATCATATATCTCCCAGTAGTGGGCCATAGGGTTCCGGTTAACGGACCTGTCGCGACGACCACCACATTTTCAGGGCTTAATGGATCTATCCCGGGTTTGAGCATGTCGTAGAGGATTCTGGCGGCGAAACCGCTTCCACCGATATAGTTTCTCGCAAGCCCCTCATTCAGTGGCTCGATATGGATCGACTGTCTCGTCAGATCAATTAAAGCATATCTGCCGACATATCCCTTATACTTCAAGCCCCGCTCCCTCCAACCCTCGCAATCCTCAAGGCGGGCTTCTCCAATTCATATTCTCTTAGAAGTTTTAGGAGCTTTTCCTTGGATTTCTCCCTCTTAGCCTTAGTTTCGGGCGACTCTTCAACATATTGTAAGGCTCCGGTTGGACAGTATTTGACGCATCTCGGATCTCCTCCACATAGATCGCACTTCACGACGACTCCATCAGGGGTCTTGAAGACTCCATGATATGGGCACTTCAATATGCAGAGGTTGCAGCCGATGCATTTATCTGGGTCTAGCCTCACTATCCCAGTCTCCTTATCCTTGCTCAACGCGTTGGCTGGGCAGATGTTCACGCATGTCGGGCTCTCGCATTGGATGCAGACTAGGGGCACGTCTATGCTCAGCTTATCGTTCTTCACGACCCTTATCCTTGAGACCGATGGTTTGAAGACCCCCGCGTGCTCCATGGAGCATATGAGCTCGCAGACCCTGCAACCAGAGCATAGATCATAGTCTATTATGAGGAGCTTCAAATCTCATTCCTCCTCAAAGTATCTCGCCCTCGTCGGACATATACTCACGCAGAGCCCGCATCCATAGCATTTCTCCTCGATCGTCTTCGCGATCAGTTTCCCAGTCCTCGGATCCTTGACCATCTCTATGGCTTCATAGATGCATGCCCTCTCACATATCCTACAGCCCGTGCATTTCTCCGGATCTACCTTAGGCGGCAGGGGTGTGGTTCTTAACGGTTTCTCGGGGAGCCATTTTAAGGCCATGCCCCTTATGTCCTCGATCGAGCCATATCCATGGGTCTTTAGGAACTCCTCGACCTCATGTGCAACCCTCCCATAGATCCCCGGCCCCTCTAGGATCGCTCCAGTGCATATCTCGACCGCGGATGCTCCCGCCATTATGTGCTCGACCGCATCCCTCCCAGACATTATCCCCCCGACACCTATGACTGGAACCTTAACCGCTCTAGCTATATCGGCGACATATCTGACGGCTATTGGTTTTAGAGCTGGCCCTGATAGCCATCCATATCCATTCTTCCCTCCGAGTAGTGGTTTCCCGGTCTCTATGTCTATGTGGAGGGTTGGGCCATAGGTGTTTATCGCGACTATGCCGTCCACGTATGGCTCGACCGCCTTTGCGAATGGAGTTATGTCTGGGAGATGGGGGCTGAGCTTGGCGAAGATGGGGATCTCAACGGATTCTCTAAGGGCTTTAGCGACCTCCCTAATCGGCTTTGGATCGAATCCTATGTAATGGGTTGAGAACTCTATCCCATCGACCCCAGCTTTCTCAACGAGCCTCCCAAGCTTCGAGACCTCCTCCGGAGTATATCCTATGCTGGCTATCAACGGTAATCCCGTCTTCTCCTTCACAAGAGAATACTCGCGCTCAACCCACCTCTGATACGGTATATCCGACCAAAGCTCCACGTTCAGAAACCCACACGTGGTATAGGTCTTGAATCCCGGGATCCTCACCGAGTACTCTCGATTCACGACCGATAGGCATGGTCTGGGGACTTCGGCGGGCTTCAAGCTTATAGTCTTCGCGACCAATCCACCTGCACCGCCCTCAGCCGCCTTAATCAACGCCTCGGCATCCCTCGATGGTGGGCCAGCCGCCGTTAGGACGGGGTTTCTGAGCTTTATCCCAGCGATCTCAACCGATATGTCCACCATTTAGCCCTCCCTCCTCTTAACCCTCCCCATGGCCTCAAGCTCATCCGCGACATCCTTTAGGCCGAGCTCCTCCAACGTCTCCCTATATGGTAGACCCGTCTCATAATCCCACCTCCTATATTGATAATATTCTCGGAGCATTGGTTCGAGGTTGCAGACATGGCCCTTCGCTGGTCCATGGGGCATGGGCTCCTCGGTAAATCTCTTGGGCAGGTTCTCATCCCTTCTCGTTATCCCCTCCCTCACGTTGAAACACCTCCTAAGATTCGATATCCTCTCGGCCACGAGCCTGACATAGCTCACATCACCATACTCCTTCATCCCGGTTAGGAGTGGTATGAGCTTGGCGAAGTGGTCGAAGTAGTAGATTGGAGGCCACATGGTCCCATACTTGCACACGATTAAGGAGTCTGTTATCGCGTATAAGTCCTCGATATCCTTTATCAGGAAGCCCTTATACTCCTCGCTAAGCCTATCGCTCAACGCGTCGGCCTTATCCTCACCATATCGATCGGCGACTATCTGGGTGAATCCAAGCTCCTCTATCGAGGATAACGCTCTTAGGTGATCTGCACCTCTAACCGCTATCGCGAGGGATAGGCCTGCGGATTTATGTGCTCTCGGATCTTGGCCTGAGACCTCCATCCCCTTGACGTGGATCACATATTTCTCGGTTCCTCTCCCAATCTTCTCCGAAGCCCTCTTAGCACCCTCGGCCAAGATGTCTCCAACCCCATCCCTCCTCGCGATCTTCTCTATCAGCTTTATCATCGCCTCTACATCCCCCCACCTAAGCTCTGTCCCATCTAGATCATCCTTCGTCAGGAGTCCATGCTCATAGCATTCCATCGCCCATGAAAGAGTCTTCCCAGTCGAGATCGTGTCGAGTCCATAGAGGTTGCAGAGCATGTTCATGTGGATTATGGCCTCGATATCTGAGACTAGGCAGTTTGATCCGAGGGCGAAGATCGACTCGTACTCAGGCCCTTTTGTGATCGTCCCAGCATATTTTCCATGTCGAATATATGATATGTACCCACATTGGATCACGCAGGCCATGCATGGCGCTTGAGCAAACCTATACCTGCTCCTTATGGCCTCTCCGCCTATTAGGCTGGCCTTATCGAAGACCCCTGTCCAATGGTTCTTTGTCGGAAGCCTTCCAATCGAGTTGAGCATCTCGACCAAGCATGGAGTTCCATACTTTCCAAGCGTGTCTTGAGCCGCCTTCCCGAAGAACTCCTCGGTGCACATTCGGATCGACTCCTTAACGAGCTGCATGAATCCATCGGGATCGGCTACCTCGATGTCCCTTGAGCCCCTGACCGTTATTGCCTTGAGCCTCTTACTACCCCAGACCGCTCCTATACCCGTTCTAGCAGCCGCCCTCCCCATCTCCGAGATGACTGAGGAGATCTTGACCAGGTTTTCGCCGGCAGGCCCTATGCATGCGATCTTAAACGATCTATCTCCAAGCTCATCCCATAGGGTCTTCACGGTCTCCCTCGTATCCTTACCCCAGATGTTCTTGGCATCCCTAACCTCAACCCTATCATCATCGATCATCAGGTATACGGGTTCAGAGCTTCGACCCTTCACGACTATCATATCGTAGCCTGCGTACTTCAGCTCTGGTCCAAGGTGGCCTCCGACGTGGGACTCGCTCCAGATACCTGTTAAGGGAGACTTTGAGGCCATCATATATCTCCCGGATGGCGGGAAGGCTGTTCCATTCACGGGCCCTGTCGCTATTATCAAGACGTTCTCCGGGCTTAGTGGATCTGTATCGGCGTTCACCTCATCCCAGAGGATTCTGGAGGCGAACCCCGTCCCGCCCAGATAGTTTAACGCCAATCCATCCGGCAACGGCTCCACCTTGACGCTTCTGGACGTTAGGTCTACGCGGAGTATTCTCCCCGCATATCCCTTATACATCTCTAAGATTCACCTCCCATGATCACCTTAATCCTCTCATGAATCTTCTTGGCACCCTCGATCCTCTTCTTGACCCCAACCTCATCCACCCTAACATACTGTATGGCTCCCTTCGGACAGTACTTCACACACTCTGGATCGCCTCCGCATAGATCGCATTTTATCACCTTCATGGTGACGGGATCTATCGAGATTCCGCCGAATGGGCAGTACATTATGCAGAGTTTGCAGCCTATACACTTCTCATAGTCTATTCTAATCGCCCCATTCTCATCCCTATAGATCGCGTGGGTTGGACAGGTCTTCATGCATGGAGGATCTTCGCATTGAAGGCACGTCATTGGAATGAATACTCCCTTCTCCTCATCCCTTATCACCGTTATCCTAGATCTCCTTGGATTGAAGACCTTGTAATGTTGAAATGAGCAGACCAGTTCGCAGAGTCTACAACCCGTACACTTTTCCGCATCGATTAGGAGAGTTCTCCTCAAGTCAAAGACCCAAGACTAAATCATGTCTTCACCAATTATATAAATTTTGAAAAAGAATTTCACGCCGAGAACCTGATTAAAAGATTAAAATAATTGACATAAAACATTGTTAACGCCATGAAGATAGGTGTGGATCTATATGGTAGAGACTTGATCACGACTCAAGATTGGAGCGTTGAGGAGATAGAGGAGGCGATAAGACTCGCATCGGAATTCAAGAAAATGCATAGGAGAGGGGAGAAGCTCCCAAAGTTTCTAGAGGATAAGACGTTCTTCGCGATCTTCTATGCCCCATCGACCAGAACTAGAGCAGCATTCGAGGCTGGAATGAACCTGCTTGGAGGCCATATGTCATATATCGATGTCTCAACGCTTAGAATAGGGTTTGGGGAGAGGTTGAAGGATGTGGCGAAGATGTATGAGAGATATGGTGATGGGATAGGGGTTAGATGCCTCGACAAGGCCATAGATTACAGATATGGGCTTGGGAGGTGGACGGTGATGGAGTATGCGAGACACTCCGAGAAGCCCGTGATAAACATGGCATGCTGCACCTATCACCCAACCCAAGCGATCCAAGACCTTATGACCGTCAGGGAGAGGCTTGGAAGGATTGAGGGGAAGAAGTATACGATTATGTGGGCTTATGCCTCAAGGCTCAGAGGACTATGCAGCATTCAGGCCGAGCTATTGATCATGACGAGGTTCGGGATGGACGTGGTCGTAGCCCATCCACCCGGATTCAACCTTGATCCCAAGATAGTTAAGGTGGCGAGGGAGAATGCGGAGAGAAGTGGTGGAAGCCTTGAGATAACAAATGATCTTAAACCAGCGGTTGAGGGCGCTCATGTGGTCTTCCCGAGGAGCTGGGCGAGCTGGGAACTCCTAAGCATCGGTGCGTCTAGATTCGGGGTCGAGAGGGAGCTTGAGATCCATCGAAGATATAGGGATTGGTGTCTAACCCAAGACCTCGCCGACCTAATGGACAAGAAGGGGATAGTCACCCACGTCCTACCAGTCTTGAGGGGTGAAGAGGCGTCTGATGAGGTTATGGATGGGCCAAGATCTGTGATCTACGAGCAGGCTGAGAACGGATTATACGTCAAGATGGCGGTCTTGACCCTAACCATGAGTAAGAAGCTATATGAGTAGTGGGCTGAGATTCTGGAAAGAGATTTATCATGTGATCGAGGATACTTGTTGAGCTGAGTTGGCCGTCGACCTAGTATTGAAGAACTGTAGGCTCGTCCTTAAGGAGGGCGTCTTCGAGGCCGGGGTCGCGATCGATCGAGGAAAGATCGTCTCCATAGCATCGATAAATCATCTACCAAGGGGAGATGTTGAAGTAGATCTGAATGGGAGATACGTGCTCCCAGGGGCGATAGATGTCCACGTCCACGCCTATGATCCAAAACACTTTGGGCCGAGGGAGGATTTTAGGTCGATAAGCTTGGCGGCCTCCGCTGGAGGGGTCACGACGATAATCGAGATGCCTACCGATACGCCGTATATCACCGCTGACGCTTTGAGAGAGAAGATTGAGGCCGGCGAGAGATGGTCTCGCATAGACTTCAGCCTACATGCGGGAAATATACGGAGCTTAGAAGGATTCGATCCAAACTCTTTGATAGATCTTGGAGTCAACTCATTTAAGCTGTTCCTCTGCAAGCCATACATGATAGACGATCGAGATATTTTGAGGCTTATGGAGATGGTTAAGGGTCGGGGGCTATGCATGTTCCACGCTGAGAATGGATTCCTCGTAGACCTCTACACCGAGAGGCTGAAGTCGATGGATAGGAGAGATCCGATGGCATACCATGAGTCTAGGCCGAGGCTTGCGGAGGTTGAGGGGATAGGCAGGGTTATAGCCTATTCGAGGGCGACTGGATGCGGGGTACATATAGTCCACTTGACGACTATGGAGGGGTTAAGGCTCATCGAGGAGGCGAAATATCGTGGAGTCGATATAAGCTGTGAGACATGCCCCCATTACCTGATATTCACGAGAGATGATGTTGAGAGGCTTGGCCCATATCTCAAGATGACCCCGCCCCTTAGATTGAGGGAGGACTTGGAGGCTCTATGGCTAGGTCTTAGAAGGGGGTTGATAGATATAGTTGCGACAGACCATTACTCAACATTCAAGGAGGATAGAGAGCCTGGATGGAGTGATATTTGGCCGATAAGGAGCGGGCTGCCGGGGATCGAGACCCTACTTCCACTCATGTTGAGTGAGGGAGTTAATCGGGGGAGGATCACGCTCATGGATCTCGCTAGACTGCTCTCCGAGAATCCAGCGAGGAGGTTTGGACTCTATCCCAAGAAGGGAGTTATAGCGATAGGCTCGGACGCGGATCTAACCGTGATCGATCTAAACCGTGAGTGGGTGATTAAGGCCGATGAACTCCATCAAAGATCTGGGTGGACGCCGTATGAGGGGTATATGTGTAGGGGGAGGATCTACATGACCATCCTAAGAGGCGAGATAATCTATAGGGATGGAGAGGTTCTTGGACGCGAGGGATATGGAGAGTATGTTAAGAGAGGTTGTCCAGAAAGGTTGTCCCCGATTTGTGGAGGTGGAAAAGCTTAAACTCCCCATCAACACTCTTCTCTCGGTGGATCTAGATGTCCGAGCTACCCAAGTATGTTGGAATGTATCGTGGTAGGGATTGGATAACGACGATTGAGTGGAGTAGGGAGGAGCTTGACCAAATCCTCGACGCCGCCATGGACTTGAAGAAGAAGTTTAGGGAAAAGGTCGAGCACCCATATCTCAAGGGGAAGACTCTATTCCTGATCTTCTATAATAGATCTCTCAGGACTAGGAATAGCTTTGAGGCTGGGATGACGCAGCTCGGAGGCCACGCCCACTTCCTGGACCCACATGACGCCATTTACACCCCAGCCCTTCCAGGAGATGAGATAGCTTACACGACTGAGAGGATTGCCGATGTCGCGAGGGTTCTCTCAAGATATGGTGATGGCATAGCCATCAGGATCTATGGGAAGCATGCTAAGTGGATCTATGGCCGAGGGAATAGGATCATTAGAGAGTTTGCGAGGTGGGCCGATGTCCCCGTGATAAACATGGAGTGCGACATGTATCATCCATGCCAGGCCATGGCGGATATAATGACGATTAAGGAGAAGTTGGGGAAGGTTGAGGGAAAGAAGTTTGTGATGAGCTGGGCATATACCCCAAGCGTCGAGAAGCCACTAGCCGTCCCCCAAAGCGCAGTCTTGGTCGCGACGAGATTTGGGATGGATGTCGTCCTAGCCCATCCAAGGGGATTTGACCTAGATCCAAAGGTGATCGAACAATGTAAGAAGTATGCTGATGAGTTCGGCGGATCATTCGAGATAGTCCATGATATGAAGGCGGCCTTCGAGGGCGCCGATGTGGTTTATCCAAAGTCTTGGCTGAGCCTAAACTATATTCCTCCGAAAGCCTCGAAGCCCGACTTCGATGGGATGAAGGAGCTATTCGAGAAGAATAGGGACTGGATCTGCGACTCGGAGAAGCTTGAGGTTGCGAAGAGGGATGTGATCTACATGCACTGCCTCCCAGCCGATAGGGGATACGAGGTGACGGATGAGGTGATCGATGGCCCCCACTCGGTGGTATTCGATCAGGCCGAGAATAGGCTCCACGTCCAGAAGGCCATAATGTCGATGATTATGGGCTGAGATCTCTTAGCTTAACCCCATAGACGCATCGAGACCTCGAATCATATTTCACATCGAATCCGGCTTCCCTCAACCTCCTCATAACGCCCTTCCAGATCGCCCTACCCTTAACGACTCCAGGCTGGCCGACATAGTGGACGAGCCTCCCACCCAGCCTCAACGCCTTATTCAGCTTTCTATAGAATTCGAGGCCATAGAGTTCTCCGGCTAGGGAGAATCTCGGGGGATCATGTATTATTGCATCGAATTCTCCATGGAATCCATCTATCAACTCTCTTATATCTCCAAGCCTGAAGTCTATCCTCTCATCTGAGAGCTCCCTAGACCATGGGTTCAGCCTCGCCAGCTCAACGACGTTCTCATCCACCTCGACTGTGACGATTCTACATGCACCCATCTTTAGGGCCGCTATCGCCGTATATCCAAGCCCCATACAAGTATCCAACACCCTCTTACATCTCAAGTCTCCGCATAGCTTAACCTTCATCCAAGCATCCCTATCCGGGGTTACGTCCTTGATCCTATGCATGTGGATTCCATCTATCTCTAGGGTTGGTGGATGACCCCAGCCTATGAAGACCAGCTTATAGAAATGTCTGCCTGAGATCGAGAGCGAGAGAAGCTTACCATCAACTACCATGAATATATCCCTCTCCCTCTTCGACGCTCTCTCCAACTCCTCCCACCTTATCAGCTGATCACCTATCATAACTCCCTCTCCTCGAATAGAGCATTCATGGAAGCTTCTGCCAAGATCTAATGAGACCTTAACAACCTCTTCACGATCCCTGGCCCTTAGAAGTCTATCTATCACGGGTTTGCAGAGCAGTGGCCTTAAAACGGGCCTAAATCTCATCAGCTAATCCTAAATAGGTTTTGCCTCATCACCTTTTGAAGGTAGCCATGGTGAGCGTGATAGTCGCGTCGAGGATGGATGAGGTTTCGATGAAGGTGGCTGAGATCCTAAAGGAGTGCTACGACTTTAGGGAAGTCGATGAAAGCCTTTACAGATCTCATGGAGTGGAGCTTAGGATAATTGAGGAAAGGCATGTCTATGCGGATGGGCTTGGAGAGGATTGGGATGCGGATCTACTCATAGTCGCCTCATCTCATCGATCTGAGGCAGGGGTCAAAGCCCTACTAACCCATCCAGTCGGGAACTGGGGGCCTAAAGCCGAGCTAGGTGGAAGTCCCAAAACACTCTCGGCGACGAGCGCAAAAGCCCTCTACACATCCATAAACTTCCTCAAGGAGGAGGCTGATAGGCTTAGGTTAACGGATTGGAGAGTTGGGTTGGAGGTAACCCACCATGGCCCGAGAACGGATGTTCCGCTGATATTCGTCGAAGCCGGTGGGCCTCCTGATCAAATTCCGGAGAGGAGGGCCTTAGAGGCTGTAGCATCGACATGCTTTAAGATCGCTGAAGAGAGGTTGAATCCGGAGCTGGTTGCAATAGGGTTTGGGGGAGGGCACTATGCCCCAACCTTCACGAGACTCTCACTTGAGAAAGACATAGGATTTGGTCATATGTGTCCAAAGTATGCTATGCCGATAGACGAGGAGATGGTTAGGCAGGCGTTCGAGAAGACTGTCGAGAGGCCTAAGCTCGCAGTCCTCGACTGGAAGGGATTGAAGTCTGATCATAGGAGGATGTTGTTGGAAATATTCGACAAGCTTGGAGTTGAGTGGATGAAGGTGAGGTGATCAGAATATCGATTTAATCTTTGAGAACAAATTCTCATCTTTCTCCAACTCGCCTCTCGAAAACTCGACTACCTTCGGAATCTTTAACCCCCTAGACTCTAGCTCGGCTCTAAGCCTGCTCAGCCATACTCCCCCATCTTCCAGACATTCTATCGTTATCAAGGCTATGGCATATCCCCTCTTCTGATACTCCTCTATCATATCCGCAACGATCTCGATCCAATCTTGGATCTGATCCTCGGGTAGGTCGATGGCTGGAAGCTTCACTATACCGTATCCAGCATTCTTGATCCCCTCATAGATCTTCAAGGTTTTAGGCATATCTGGATAGTTCTCGGGGTTGATCACGTAGTCTGGCGCGAAGACAACCTTATAGCTTCTAGAATCTCTAAGCGACAAAGTCTATCCCTCCAGCTCGGCCTCGAGCATCTTAAGCGTCTCCTTGAGATCGAAGCCGGGTAGATCCATCGCTAATCCGATGACCTTGAATCGCTTAATCCTCCTCTCAACCTCCTTGATAAGCTCCTCTATCCAAACACCCATCCCCTCAACCACCTGATACTGCTCGGCGGATGCCCTAGGCTCCCCACCCCAATACGGATTCCTCCCAGTCAGGTTTACGCCGCATGATGGGCTTCCATCGATTCCTATCAAGACGATGGTGTGGCCGCGTCTCAGATAGTATTCCATTAAGCCTGCAACCATCTTTGCGAACCTCCTACAATGCCTCCTAAATCCTGGCGTATCATACTGGTCTCTTGTATGCCACCATCTATTAACTCCGAGATAGAGCATCTCAGGGCAGGGAAGTTGCTCGACGACGCATCCACCCTGTTTGAGGAAGTCTATGAGCCATTCAACGAGGCCTGGGCGGCTCGCGAATCCCAATGCCTTAGAGTTCTGGTTTAAGATGCAGTGAGCGATGAATACCGCCTTTCCACCCATGTGATTAATCTCGGCTCGGCGATTCTATAAGGGTTATGATCACCTGGCCCATACGATGTTTTTATGGATAGATCCTCTTCCCGGTCTGCTCGTGAATCCTGTAGTGTGGGAGCTTGCTGAGCTCTTGAGCGAACCTCTTACTTCTCAAGGTTTCTAAGAACTTTCTCACGGCAGGCTTATACAGTCTATCTCTCCTCACGGCGAAGTCGAATCTCTCCTCCCTTATCGGGATGAAGTCGAGGCCGTATAGTTTCGCGACATATCCTATCCCAATCCCGACATCCGCCCTACCATCCCTGACCGCCGAGGCCACGGCCGTATGGGTTTTGGCCTCATAGACATATCCCCTAATCCTCTTCTCTGGATCCGTTATTCCCATTCTTTTAAGCTCGATGTCTATTAGGGTTCGTATCCCCGATCCCTTAACCCTGTTGATGAAGACGACGTCCTCTCTCAAGAGATCCTCGAATCCCTTGATGCTCTTTGGATTCCCCCTCGCGACCATGAATCCGATCTCCCTAATGTATCCTCCATAGATCTCCACCTCATCCTCAAGTCCAAGCTCTTCGGGCATGTGGAGATTGTATCTCATAGTCTTCTCGTCTAGGAGGTGGGTTCCGGAGATGTCGGCTGTTCCGAGCTTCAACGCCCTCCAGCCTGAAAGCGATCCAACGTTAATCACCTTCGCGTCGTAGATCTCTCCGAGGTTTAGGATGAGGTCTATGGCTGGGCAATGGCTTCCGATTATCGATATGCTTGGAATTTTAAGCTCCTCGAATAGATTTACCTCGACCTCCTCTCCCTCATCCACGAAGACCTCGTCTTCCGGTATCGTTATGAATCCATCGGACTCGGCTAGGGTTGAGGCAGATCCAGATCCTCGGAGAATCGGATAAGCCATGAACCCGTTCGGCGAGTCGACTATCTGAACTGGAATATACCAGGTTTTTCCACCTCCCGTCTCGATCCTGATGGGTAGCTTGGCCTTGACCTTCCAGTAGCGTGGCTCTTCCCTAGCTCCAGTCAGCTTATTGAGTAGGGGTTTGATTAGGTGGATGAAGATCATAGCGCATGAGAGGGGAAATCCGGGCAACCCTATCAAGAGCTTCCCGTTTCTAGATAGTCCTATGACCGTGGGCTTCCCGGGCTTAACCCTCAAGCCGTGGACTATTATCTCTCCAAGCTCCTCGAAGACTCGGTAGATCACGTCTCCAGCTCCCGCCGACGTGCTCCCAGACGTGATCACGAGATCATACTTATCTAATGCGTCTCTAATCGCCTCCAACATCGCATCATATCTGTCTGGAAGTATTCCCAAGAAGTCTACATCTAATCCGAGATCCCTTGACATGGCTGGAATAACGTATCCATTCACATCGTAGATCTTCCCGGGCTTTAATGGATTCGGCGGAGATATTAGCTCGTTGCCTGTTGAGAAGAATGCGGCTCTAAGCCTCCTGTAGACCTTGACCCGATCATATCCAACCGCCGCTAAGATCGCGATATCTCTAGACCTTAACCTCCTACCCATCCTCAAGACGATATCTCCGGCCGTGATATCGGATCCCGTCTGCGCCACGTTCTCCCCGGGGTGGACGCCTCTATAGATCAAGACCTTGTCTCCGATCCTCTTCGTGTATTCGACCATCACTATGGCGTCGGCTCCTCTAGGCATGGGAGCTCCGGTCGCGATCTCCACGCATTCGCCGGATCTAAGCTCCAACCTTGGAATCTCCCCAACCTCAACTCCCCCGATCAACCTCAGCTCGACCGGGTTCGCCTCATCCGCTCGATAAACATCCTCGGCCTTAACAGCGTATCCATCGACTATTGCTCTATCGAATGGTGGTGAATCGACTCTAGCGTAGATGTCCTCTGCCAATATCCTGCCAAGGGCATCGGATAGCTTCACGACCTCAGGCTCAGGCTTCTTCATTGACTCCACCCTCTCCTCGATTATCTTCAACGCCTCCTCAGGTGAGAGGAGTTTATGGAATATTCTCCTCATCTCTCATCGCCTCTCTCTATCGGATGGAGGAGTTCCACAATCACGGAGTCTCCCTCATCATATCCTTCAAGCTCTTCAGGGATTATCAATAATCCATTCCCCCTCGTAAGCGACGACAATATCCCGGATCCAGTCAACCTCAAGGGCTCAACCATGACTCTACCATCAGATTCGAAGACCCTAACCCTCACATACGATCTAGTGTTCGGCGGATTAACAACCCTTCTCGTAAGGATTCCTTCAACCCTAGGTCTGGGCTCGATCACGCATCCCTGCATATGGGCTAAGATCGGCCTCACCAACGCCTCGAATCCCACCGCCGCCGCAACCGGGAATCCTGAGAGCATGAAGATAGGCTTTCCATCCGAAACAGCTGCTCCCGTCGGCTTCCCAGGCCTAATCCGCAATCCATGAAATATTATCTCCCCTAATCTCTTAACGGCTTCTGGGACGAGATCTCTCACACCTATGCTTGATCCACCCGTAACTATCACTCCATCGGATTTCCTCAGGCCCGTTAAGATCCTTGAATGGATCTCGTCCACATCGTCCCCCACAATTCCTAGATCTAGTGGGATGCAGCCCTCAGCGAGTAGGAGGGCCATGAGCATGGGCTTAGTGGAGTTCACTATCTTTCCAGGCTTAAGTTCTCCTCCAAGCTCGATCAGCTCATCCCCAGTCGATAGAACGGATATCCTAGGCCTTCTGAAAACTTTCAACCTCTTCACGTTTAGGGATGCGAGGGCACCGATGTGCCATGGCTTAACCCTAACGCCTCTCCTGATCACGGTCTCTCCTCTGGCGAAGTCTTCACCCCTTCTGGAGACGTTTCGATATGGGTGGACGGGTTTCAATACCTCGATTCCATCCTCGACGACCTTCACGTCCTCCGCCATCACAACGGCGTTTGCGTTAGACGGCATCGGAGCTCCGGTCATGATCTCGGCCGCCTCACCCCTCTCAACCCTTGGGATAGTTAATGGATTCGATCCGGCCATGATCCTGCCGACGAGCTTGAGCTTTACCGGATTCATCGGCGATGCCCCGAATACATCCTCGGCTATAATCGCGTAGCCGTCCACGGCGCTCCTATCATAGGGTGGGACATCCATCATGGCCTTCACATCTTCGGCGCATATCCTCCCAAGGGAGTCAATGAGCTCGACCTCCTCGACCTCCCTTATCCGATGGGCTACGGCTTTCCTCAACCTCTCCAAGGCCTCGGAGACCCCGATGAGCCTCTTAAATCCCCTCATCCTCCTCAAGCCTAAATCCTCATCGAGTCTAGGTTCCGGCGAGCTTAAACTCTTTTTAACCAGGCTAGATGACACTATACTCGATGGAGAGGTTCAATCTAATAGTGACCACCTTTAGGGGTCAGGAGAACGTTGCGGCGATCGAGCTCGAAGATCTCTTGAAGTCGCTTGGAGACGAGAATCCCGAGATAATGATGACGAAGATCGCTGGACTATTGACCGCTCGCACAAGCCTAGATCCATTCAAGGTCATCGAGGAGGTTAAGAAGATTCTAGCCGAGGAGCCTTGGAGGATAAGCAGCCTCCTAAGATTCATCCCGATAGAGCATGTCGTGGAGGCCAAGCCTGAGAAGATCGCGGAAGTGGTCGAGAAGCTCTCATCCAAGATTCCGGAGGACGCTAGGTTTAGGGTGACGGTCGAGAAGAGGCATACAAGCCTATCGAGTAGAGAGCTTATCGAGGCCGCGGCAAGCAAGGTTGATCGTAAAGTAGACCTCGAAAACCCCGACTGGATAGTCTTGATCGAGGTTTTAGGCGGAGTCGCCGGAGTCTCGGTCCTGAAACCCGATCAGGTACTGAGCACTAGAAAGAGAGAGGGTTGATCGCGAAGATCAAATAGGGGCTATCTCTTAGGAAACGTGATGATTGAGGAGGTTGGAAGGATAGCTGTTAAGGTGGCTGGGAGGGAGGCTTCTAGAAAATGCGTAATCGTCGATGTCATAGGCAAGAACTTCGTCTTGGTCACAGGCCCCAAAAGCCTAACGGGTGTTAAGAGGAGGAGGGTGAATATCGCACACCTCGCCTTCACCCCCCATAAGATCAAGATCTCGAGGGGCGCGAGCGATGAGGAGGTCTTGAAGGCCTTAGAGGAGGCTGGGCTAATCGACTATATGAGGAGGAGGGTTGAGGTTAAGCCCACGGCTCTCCCATCATAGACCTTATAATGAGATTATTCGATGGATTGTTGGATGATCTTCGAGGCCGCAACCCCTCCTTGGGAGGAGAGGCATAGGGTTCTGGTTAGACTTGAAGCCGAGACCGATCCAGACTATGGCGAGAACCCATACAAGAGGAGCGTCGAGAAACTTCTAAGACTGGGCGTGGTTAATCTGGACAAGCCTAGGGGGCCGACCAGCCACGAGCTATCGGCTAAGATAAAGTCTCTGTTCGGGGCTAAGAGGGCTGGCCATGGAGGAACCCTAGATCCAGCGGTCTCAGGGGTCTTGCCGATCCTCATAAATGATGCGACGAAGTGCGCGGGGGCGGTTATGCGCGGGGGTAAGGAGTATGTCTGCGTCCTCAGACTTCATGGAGACGTTTCAGACGAGGAGCTCGCCGAGGCCATGAGATTATTCACTGGAGAGATCTATCAAGTTCCACCCATTCGATCGAGCGTCTCAAGGAGTATAAGGACTAGGATGATCTATAGGGCTGAGCTGATCGAGAGGGATGGGAGGGATGTTCTATTAAGGATCTCATGCTCGGGCGGAACCTATATCAGGAAATACTGTCACGACCTCGGACTCTACCTAGGATGTGGGGCGCATATGCAGGAGCTTAGGAGGGTTAGGGCTGGGCCGTTCACCGAGGAAGACTCGGTCACGATCCTAGACGTTTACGATGCCTTGAAGAGGTTTAGGGAGGATGGAGATGAGGGGCCTCTGAGATCGGTTGTGAAGCCCGTTGAGGAGGCCGTTAAACATCTCCCTAAGATCTATCTCCTCGACACAGCTGTCGACGCGATATGCCATGGAGCAGATCTAGCGGTTGCGGGAATCTCAAGGGTTGAGGACTCGGTTAGGAGAGGTGAGACCGTGGCCTTAATGACCCTGAAGGGAGAGCTCGTGGCCCTAGCCGAGGCCAAGATGAATGTAGAGGAGATTCTCGAAGCATCTCATGGAATCGCCGCGAAGACGGAGAGGGTAATCATGGAGAGGGGGACTTATCCCCCGATTTGGAGGGGTGGGAAGAGGAAGGTTAAGAGATAAGCATGGCTCACTTCAACATGGTGAGTTCTGGGTAGTGTAGGTATATTCCTCCTATCTTAACCCCGCTTCTTTTAATGGTCTCAATAGTATCTCTAGCATATCTCTCAAATCTATCCCTATTCGACATAACCTCGTATGCCTCCCAATACCTATCTCTCAGAAACCTCCTAAACTCCGCTCCAGCGGCTCTAAAGTTTAGGAACTCGAAGAGATAGTATGTGACGAAGTCTCTGGTATCGCTTATTATCTCTTCGATGTCAGTCAGGCTTGGGATTATTGGGGAGATGAAGGCATAGTTCTTGACCCCGCTCTCATCTAATCTCTTCAACGCCTCGATCCTCCTCCCGATGCTCGGCGAATATGGTTCGAGATCATTCTTGACGGATTCCTCGAAGCCGTTCACGGTCAGCCCGACCTCGATGCTCCTAAACCTCTTGAATAGCTCTAAATCTCTCAGAACTAGGTCGGATTTCGTCAGGATCGAGATCTTCACCCTCTTACTCATGTTTTCGAGAATCCTCCTTGTGAGTTCAAGTCTCTTCTCGATCGGCTGATAGGGGTCGGAGACGCTCGACATATACACCTTTCCAGCGACATATCTACCCTTTACAAGCTCCGGCATATTCTCCCTCACAACCACCCAAGAACCCCATCTCCCATAATCATACCACTTACACATGAACTTGGCATAACAGTACCTACAGGCGTGTTGGCAGCCGATATATTGGTTTATCACCCACCTCGCTCCAGGAATCTTCGTCGGAGAAAAAGCTCTCCTAGCTCTCTGCTTGATCAACTTCACCTAAATCACTCTTCCAAGTCTAGTCTAAGGACCTTCTCGCCGAACTCCTTAAACCCAAACCTTCCATACCATTTCACCAGCTCATCCTTGCATGTTAAGATGAGCTTATAGCATCCCCTCTCCCTAGCAATCTTGATGCAATTCTCGATGAGCTTGACCCCTATCCCCCTGCCACGATAGCTCTCATCCACGACCACGTTCTCTATGAATCCATAGGGCTTACATCCATGGGTTAGGTTATGTTTTATGACGAGTTCCGCTGTTCCAACGATCCTCCCATCGATCTCGCAGACTATGATGAATTGCTGATTGGATCTTGATAGCTCCCTAAAGACTTTCCTCGCCCTCTCCAGATCGCATCTCTCCGCCCGTGGGTTGAGTTGGCTGAGGATGGAGATTAGCTGTGGTAGGTCCTCCTCCCTCGCCAATCTGATATCCATCATTTCACCGTCACGGACTTCGCCAGGTTCCTAGGTTTATCTGGATCATATCCCCTAAGCACCGCGAGCTGATAGGCTAGGATCTGGATGGGTATTATCTGGACTATCGGGTTTGCGACACCGCATTCAGGCACCTTTATCCAGAAGTCGAAGACCTCGTTGTTCTTCGGCGAGACCCCTATTATGTATCCTCCCCTAGACTTGATCTCAACCGCGTTCGATATTATCTCTTTCTCATTCTCCTCCGAGACGAAGACTATGCACGGCGTCCCATCCTCTATCAAGGCTATGGTTCCATGCTTAAGCTCTCCACCCGCAAAGGCCTCGGCATGAATATATGAGACCTCCTTTATCTTAAGAGCCGCCTCAAGCGCCGTCGCATATTGTAATCCCCTCCCGATGACGAATATATGCTCCTCATCCTTCAACCTCTCAGCGAGCTTCTTTATCATCTCCCGGCTGGTCCTAGAGGTCAAGTTATACACCACATTCCAGAGGTATCTAAGCCTCTTCCTACCCTCCTCATATCTCCCAGCGTATGCGTAGGCTAGAAGGGTTAGTAGAGCGAGTTGAGATGTATAGGTCTTCGTGGCGAGGACGCAGATCTCGGGACCAGCATTCAGTAGGAGGAATTTATCCGAGTATCTAGTTATCGAGGATCCCCTGACGTTTGTGATCGAGATGACCTTACTCCCCTTCTCCTTCGCCGCCCTCACGGCCTCCAATACGTCCGCCGTCTCACCGCTCTGGGATACCGCGAAGACCAACGTATTCTCGTTTAGGAAGTGCTTGAAGTTTGGGAACTCGGAGGCCAGCATCACGTTGACGTGGAGGTTTGCGACCTTTGAGAAGATATAGCTCCCGGCGAAGCATGCGTGATAGCTCGATCCACATCCAACGAAGAATATCCCCCTCGCCTTCCTCATCTCCTCCACGATAGCGGCCACTATACTCTCATCCTGCATCGCAGCCCTCTGAATGGTCTCGACCTGCTCTAAGATCTCCTTTATCATATAGTGTTTGAACTCTCCCTTCTTGGCCTGCTCGGCGTCCCAGTCTATCACATCTATGCTCCTCTCAACCTCTTTACCCTCTCTCAAATTGTAGAACTTTATGCCGTTCTTGGTTATGACCGCGAAGTCCCAGTCATACATGAAGATTACCTTCTTCGTGAATTCTAGGAAGGCCGGTATATCGCTCGCCACAAAGTATTCTCCATTCCCGACCCCTATGACTAGAGGCGATCCTCTCCTCGCCGCTATAAGCTTCTCCTCGCCCTCATGCATTATGACTACGGCGAAGCTTCCCTCCAATCTCTTTAACGCCGCCTTACATGCTTCTTCGAAGCTCTTTCCCCTCTCCATCTCATATTGGATGAGGTTTGGGATTACCTCCGTATCGGTCTCGCTATAAAATTTGAAACCATTCTCCTTTAAGAACTCCCTCAGCTCTTGATAGTTCTCGATTATCCCATTATGGACTACGTAGATCTTCCTGTTCTGTGAGAAGTGGGGATGAGCGTTCTCCTTGGTGACTTTTCCATGGGTCGCCCATCTCGTATGCCCTATGCCAACCTCACCCTCCATCTCCTCAAACCTCAACCTCTTCTCAAGATCCTCAATCTTCCCGACATCCTTCCTGACGTCGACCCTTGAGCTCAGGGTCGCCATGCCCGCGGAGTCATAGCCCCTATACTCTAGGTGTTTGAGACCCTTCAATAGGATTGGGGCGGCCCTCCTATTTCCAATATAGCCTATGATCCCACACATCTTATCACATCCAATTCAAGATAGTGGTTATCGTTAATCTCACTTTCTTCCAGAGGGTTAAAGCCCTTATAAGGTTTTCCAAGTTCTAAACTCGTAGAAGGATTCTAAATCGATAGAAGGAGATATTTTGGAAAAATCTGGAATTATTCTCGGATATATGGCTTGGAGAGAGCTCTTGGAAACCTCTTGGAGCCTACGATGGCTAGGGCGAGGATGGTCGCGATATATGGTATCATCTTGATGAAGTAGTGTGGGACGACCTCCTTAACCCCGGGGGTTATCATGACGGTGAAGGCCAATCCCTCGGAGAATCCGAAGATGAATGATGAGACCGCCGCCAAGATGGGATCTAGACCTGAGAAGACGACCGCCGCCAAAGCTATGAATCCCCTCCCAGCCGTTATCTCCTTGACCAATCCGCCGAACCATCCTAAGGGCATGAACGCTCCTCCAATACCGGTTAAGGCTCCGCAGACGGTGCTGGCCAAGATCCTGATGTGGTTAACGTTTACGCCGGCCACGTCTATTGCCTCCGGCTTCTCTCCAGCTGCTTGGATCCTAAGACCTAGAAGCGTGTGGTAGAGGATTATGTCGACGACTATCACCACTATTATCGCGAAGATGGTTACGGGGCTTAGCCTGAATATCCCTCCCCCAACCGGTATGTCTATAGTTCTTATGACGAGACTTGGATCGAACATGTGGATTCCTGGGAAGGCCCAGAGGGCGACCAGCAGGAATGGGACGAATCCTAGGCCGAAGACGTTTAGACCCATTCCTGCGACTACTTGAGCCGCTTTACCATAGGTGCTTATGATTCCGAACAATAATCCTATAATTCCCCCTATGATAGCTCCTCCGATTATCAATCCACCTACACCATTTCCAACAACCTCTGCCCAATAGACGCCGGTCACCGCCGTGATCAGGAAAATCCCCTCAAGCCCTACGTTAACAACTCCAGCCTTCTCGTCCAAGCACTCGCCCACGGCGGCTAAGATTAAGGGGGTCATGGCCATGAATGATGTCTCGAGCAAGTCTCTAGGCTCTATCCCAATCATGCTTAGGAAGTAGAGGACTCCTATCAGGGCCACGATTCCTAGGATGAACCAGCCGAGCCTCCTGGGAAACCTCATTCAGCCCCCCTCCCAACTATCAGCCTCCTAATAATTCTATAGAGTTCTGGTAGGGATAAGGCTATAATTATGGCTCCATTTATCGCCCTAGCTAGATCTGGATCTACTCCGAGATACATCATGAACTTCGCCCCATACGATAGGACTCCGAGGAGGATCGAGGCAAATATTATCCCAATCGGATGATTTCTACCTATTAGGGCTGCTCCTATCCCATCGAATCCCAAATTCATGACGTTTCCAAGGGTCTTGTAGATTGTCCACGCAGGAGGTCTCCCTAGGACCTGCGTGGCCCCAGCCAAGCCAGCCGCTAATCCTCCAAGGAAGAAGTTTAGGAATATTACTCTCGTCGAGTTTATCCCGATGTATCTCGCGGCCTCCGGATTGCTTCCAGTCAATCTAAGCTCGTATCCGAGGGTGGTTCTCCATAGGAGGAAGTATGCGAAGAGCATGAAGGCCAATGCAACGAAGATCACGGTCGTCAAGGATGCCCCCAGAACTTGGTAGCGGGCGGTCGGCAAGACGGGCATTGCTCTCTCAGCTCTCCCAGGCTCATAAAAATGATATTCTATCAAGTATCTGACGAAAAATAATGCTATCCAGTTCAACATTATCGTCGACACCACTTCGTGAACCCCTCTCCAAGCCTTTAACGCCGATACTGGTAGAGACCATAATGCTCCCATGAGCATGGCGAAGAGCGTGGCTATCGCCAGATGGACTCCATATGGTAAATGTATGGTGCTCCCGATCATAATGGCTCCTATCGCGCCGAGGTATGCCTGCCCCTCAGCGCCTACGTTGAAGTATCCAGACTTCACTCCGATCGCGAAGGTTAGCCCGGTGAGCATAAGCGGCGTTGCGTTGGCCAGGCTCTCACATATCCCATCAAATGATCCGAGAGATCCGATAAGTAATGCCGAGTATGCAGCGATCGGATCATAGCCGAATATCGCCATCAGGATTGCGCCGATTATGAGACCTATAATTATCGCGAGCAATGATTCGAGTAGGGGTCTCTTAAGCTTTTGAAAAAGTCTCTTAACCCCTTGGACGGCGGCTGAGGTCAATTCTCCACCTCCGGCTGGTTTAGGTATACCTAGGATCGGTCATATAAAAATAAAAAGATTGAGGGTTCTAGCCAAGGATTTTCCTCCAATAATCTATCTTCTCCTTAGTGAAGACGCATGGAACCTCTACTTCACCCTTCCTTATCTTCTCCTCGAGCTCCTTCGCAGCCTCCCAGATCCAGGGTGCAACCGATTCACGCATCTTCTTGACCTTAGCCTTTATCTCCTCTGGAGGCATTGGTAGGACCTTCTTTCCAGTCAGCTTCTCGGCGTTGATTCCCATCTTAACGAACTCGTCTAGATCCTTCAAGGTGCTGGCGGAGATTCCCTCCATCGGTATTCCGAGGATCTTCGTCCCGATACCTAAGGTCATAACTCCCTCATACTTCTTCACGGCCTCCCTGAACTTCCCCTCTATGGTCAGCTTGGTCGCATAGTAGACTCCTCGATCAACCCTCTTAATCATGCTAACGATGACGAATCCCGGATTTATCCAGTCTTGGTCGGCGTCTACTCCAATCCAGAAGGGTGGCCCCATCTCCAATCCCTTAGCCTCAGCTATCTCCTTAACCGCTCGATTTATTCCAAGCCCTAGAGGTCCAGCGATATTGTAGACCGCGATAGCTCCCTTAGCATACATTGGCTTGGCGGCCTCATATCCCTTGGTTATGTCGCTGAAGGTTCCGGTATATGTCCATAGAACTCTACCCTTATACCAGCATTTTCCAGGAGTCTCAGGCGGACAATACATCCCATCCTTCCAGTTAGGTCCGGATCCATATCTTGAGTCTTCTCCGATTATTGGGGCTTTATGTCCGAATTTCTTCTCATACCACTTCAGCGCCCAGTCGCATCCCCACTTATATCCTATCTCGAACTTCCAAAGAACTGGTATCTCTATCCCGAATACCCCTCCGATGTATGGATAATTTCCTCCCTTCTCATTATAGTATGCTGCTAGGAGGCATCCGATGGCTCCGACCAGGGCGCTTCCCTTATGCTCCTCGAACTTTATGTCCATTAGATTTGGCAGCGGATACTTGTCTGGATACTTGTCCTTGACTATAGATTGGGCGTAGGTGTCTATTCCGGCGAAGTTCTTGTCAGGATACTTCATCGCGACCTTAACCAATGCGTCGCTCAATAGGAATCCTACTCCGACTATCAGCTTTACATCCGGATCCTTTGCAGCCGTCTCTAGGTTTGGGACATAGTCCGCTTCGGTCTTGCTTATCAATTCGATCATCTCTACGCCGAAGTCTCTCTCAGCTTCTTCCCCACCTTTAAACGCCATATCGTTAAATGAGAGATCTCCTCTGCCTCCTATGTCCGATACAACAGCGATCTTTATTTTCCTTGGAGCAGCTGGCCCAAGTCTCGTCCACCAGTATAGGAATCCGCCGACTCCCGCCACGATGATTATAATGGCGATAATAATAGCTGCTGTTTTGGTGATTGCACTAGTATTTCGCCTCATACAATTCACGGGTATTCTATTATGCTTCTGATATAAATTCTTTGCGACTATATTTGGATGAGGAGCGTTAGGCTGAGACTTCTTTGGGCTTTATCCCGGCCATCATCATCCCGATCTCCTCGACGGTCGCCTTAGATGCGTCGACCACGCCCATGAACTTGCCCCTGAACATCACGGCTATCCTATCGCTTAGGGACATTACCTCCTCTAGGTCTTCGGAGACTAGGAGGATGGCGGATCCCTTCTCCCTAAGCCTCATGAAGAGTTTATGTGTGTGGGTCAGCGCCTTCATATCTAATCCATAGGTTGGGTGGAAGGCTATCAAGAGCTTCGGCTCGACCCATAGCTCTCTCGCGAGTATGAGTCTCTGGATGTTTCCACCCGATAATATCCTCACCTCTGTATCCCAGATGTCGGGGGTGAGTATCTCAAACTTCTTGATGAGCTCCTTCGCGTGTCTCGTAACGAAATCGTAGTCTATTATGCCGTTCTTTGAGAATGGCGGCGAACAATAATCTCTCATCATTATATTCTCTCCAAATGTCATGGGTTCGGCCACGCCGACCCCCCTCCTATCCTCTGGTATGTGTCTGACGCCGAGCTTGGCCAATTCCCTCGGAGACTTGTTCGTTACATCCTTGCCCATGACTATTATTTTACCGCTCTTCACCTTCCTCAGCCCGGTCAATGCCTCGACAAGCTCTCTCTGCCCGTTCCCGGCAACCCCCGCTATCCCGAATATCTCTCCCTCCCTGATCGTAAATGTTACGCCTCTAACGGCCTCGACCCCCTCCCTCCCAATTACGTGAAGATCTCTCACCTCCAGCACAGGTCTCTCGCTTTTAACGGGTTTTCTAACGGGTCTGAAAGGCTCAACCTCTCCTATCATTAATCTCAGCAACTCTTCCTTGCTCGTCTCTTGGATGGGCTTCGTTCCCATGAACTTTCCGAGCCTTAGGACGGTCACTCGATCCGCGACCTTCATCACCTCCTCGATCCTGTGGGTTATGAAGACTACTCCCTTATTCTCAGCTGCCATCCCTCTCAAGACCTTGAATAACTCATCGACCTCATGTGGGGTTAGCATGGATGTCGGCTCGTCTAAGATCAATACGTCTGGCTCCCAATACAATACCTTCATGATCTCGGCTCTCTGCCTCTCTCCAGCGGATAGGTCTTCGACCCTGGCCTTTGGATCGACCTTGAGGCCATAGCGCTCCGAGAGTTCCGCAAGCCTTCTCTCAACCTCCTTAAGTGGGAAGCTCAGTGAACTATACTCCTTTAGGCCTAATGCGATGTTTTCGGCCACGGTTAGGGTTGGGACTAGGGTGAATTCTTGGTGGACCATGGCTATCCCATGTTCTAATGCATCTCTAGGAGAGCTGAACTTGACGGGCTTACCCCTAACATAGATTTGACCGGATGTTATGACGTAGAAGCCTGAGAGGATGTTTGCGAGGACTGTCTTTCCAGCTCCATTCTCCCCTAGAAGCGCGTGAACCTCTCCAGCCCTAACGTCGAAGTTTATGTGATCGAGTATTAGATGCTCCCAGATACCTGGGAACCCCTTGACGACGTTCTCCGCCCTGACTAAGATCTCCCCCTTCTTGGGCGGAGGTCCTCTCATCTTCCTAAACCCTCTGAACTCCTTCTCATCACTCTTCCCACCAAATATCTTAAGCGCGTTCTTCACGATGCTCATTCAAGCCTACCTCCGATCGATTTCATCGACTCTTCACGGATCTAGTCTGATGAACCTTACTAATTAAGCTTATTTTCTCCTGCTCTGCAACCACTCCTTGAGAAGAGTCGGATAGATTCTCTTCCTTCCCTTTCTCTCCTTGAGCTCATCCCACTCTTGAAGAATCTTCACGGCCTCGACGGCGGTCTTCGCGGCCTCCCTCTCCCCAACCACCTTGAAGGTGTCCTTTACCCGGTTCGCGAAGACTGCGCAGACTGAGCCTGCTCTGAGCTTGTAGATGGATGCGAGGGTGAAGAGGGTGGATGTCTCCATCTCGAAGTTTAGGATTCCCATAGCCCTCAAATCATCGAAGAGGCGCTTTGAATAGCTCCATTCATATCCCCTGAAGCCCGGCCTACTTTGACCTAGATAGAAGCTATCGGTTGAGGCGGTCACGCCCAGATGATATCTTAGGTTTAGGGATTCAGCCGCCTCGATCAAGGCCAAGACTACTTCGTAATCCGCGTATGCTGGATAGGTTGATGGAGCATATTGGAGGCTGGTTCCCTCAAGCTTCATCGCCGCAACGGAGATTATCAAATCACCTAGCTCTATCTCAGGCTGTATCGCACCCGTGCTCCCAACCCTAATGAACGTATGCGCTCCAGCCCTAGCGAGTTCTTCGATCGCTATCGCGGTTGAGGGACAGCCGATCCCGGTTGAGCAGGCTGAGATAGGCTTTCCATCGATCCTTCCAGACCAGACCCTAAACTCTCGGTGGAAGGAAACCTCCCACCCCTCATCCCAGAGTTCAGCTATTATCGGAACCCTTCCAGGATCTCCCGGCAATAGGACGTATCCGGATATGTCTCCGGGCTTAACCCTGACATGATAGAACTCCTCTCCAGCTTTGGGCTCCCTTGCGGACATACCTAGGTAATGTTCATGGTCAATTTCTTAAACCTTAACTAAACGACAGCTACGGCCCTATCTCCAGATAATCTTTAATTGAGGGAACGCAGAAAACTCTCATGAAGTCGATGCAGTGAGCGGCGGTACCCTAGCCTGGTAGGGGGCAGGCCTGGAGAGCCTGTGGCCCATGGGGCCTCGAGGGTTCAAATCCCTCCCGCCGCGTCTCACTTAACTCATATCGACATTCTTTGGGCAAGCTCGCTATAGGGAGCCTGCTATCGCTATAGTCCTGATGAGGTCTGCGACATCCTCGCCCTTATCCGATGCGTTCTCGATGTTCTCGGCGACCTCTTTCAACATGAGCACGTTGCTGAGCCTTTCGGCGGAGTCTCCCCAGCTCAAGATCCTAGCTATCAGGCCATGTCTAAATTCATCTATCTCCTCCTCCTTGCGCTCAACCGCGTCGGCGAGACTCAACACCTCCTTTGAACCGCTTATCAGGGCGTCTAAGGCTTCTCCAAGCTTTAAGACCAGCTCGACTAAAAGGTCCGTGAGCTTGAGGAGGTCGTTTCTAATATCGCTGGGAGCATCGCATGGATCTGTGTAGAGTAGTTTTCTCGCAGCCGACTTCAGATTCGCCGCTATATCATCCATCGTTAAGACCAGTCGAATAACATCCTCCCTATCAATTGGATGGAAGGGTCCCTTAGAGACCTCCAAGAGGATCTTCTCTTTCTGATCATCAGCCTGCCGCTCTAGCTGAAATATCGAGTTCTCATATAGCCGTGACGCCTCATCCATTCTACAATCGACATATAAGGTCACGTATTGTCTAAATGACTTTGCGAGATCCAACACCTTCTCAAAATGTCTCTTTGAGAGTTTTAAGACCTCACGCTCCTTCCTTCTCCCTATCCAGATCATAGGATGCCCCTTAAACAGCTAAACCACCTAGCTGTGACATATTGTGAGACATAATTAAGGTTTTGGTTTAAGTATTGGCCCAGTTATCGGGAAGATTATTAAATAGAGGATATAGCTCGCCAACGCCGTCGCAACTACGGAGGCAACCCACGCCGTAAACAGCTTCATTATAGTTCTCTTATTTATTCCAGCAGATCTATACATGGCGAGGCCGACGCCTATCACCGATCCCACGCCAGCCAATGATGTCGAGATCGGTATCCCATATCCGAATAGAAAGTACGGTATCGTCGTGAACATGTGGACTACGAGAGCATTTGAGAGCTCCGCGGCGAAGCCTGAGACCGGGTCGAGTCTAGTTATCTTGAAGGCGACGGTTCCGATCACCCTAGCTCCTAGGACCAGTCCTCCGACGGCCACCCCGACACATCCAATTATCGCTAGGATAAACATGACATCGGATTCCGGGGCTCCGCCGAAGATTATCTCGCTGACCGTCACGTAGACCCCTGTGGCATTTGCTATATCGTTTGTCCCGAACGCGTATGCTGAGTAACATAGTGAGGCTATCAATAATCTCGGCATAATCCTTAACGCGATAGAGCTATTTCCTCCAGTTGCGCGGATTATTAGCTTGTAGAACAGGTAGGATAGGACCATGGCGAGGAAGGGTGACGAGATCCAGCTTATGATCACCTTCTCCACGAGTCCCCAATTAACCCCACTCAACCCATATGATGCAAGACCATATCCGAGGACAGCTCCTATTATCGAGTGGGTCACAGATATCTCAAGCCCAAAATAGTTGCAGAACATTATCCAGCTGAAGGCGACGGAGACCGTCACCAAGACCCCTAGGAGATCTATCGCCGGAACTATCCCCCTCCCAATGGTCTTCATCACCATATATCCTTGAGTCAATGCTCCGACGCTCGTGAAGACCGCGAAGAGAAGTATCGCCCTCCTAACCGATATAACCCTCGCGCCGACCGAAGTGTCACAGGGAGTGGCCGCATCGTTTCCTCCCAGCGCTACGGCCATCAAGAAGGATAACAGGTACCCTATGATAATCGCCATGCTGGTTAGATCCAATTCTACATCGAGGTCGCGGTACGCAGGATAAATACTATCCGTACATAATTTATTGAGATCTATAGTGAGCCATCTAATCTATTGATGAGAAACACGGTTTTCAGCTCCAGAGAAAATGCTGGAGAGATCTTCTGAGATCTTGATCGTGGACGCTATCTTTTTATGGGATTAATGGATCTGTTTTGGCCATGGAAACCTATCGGAGAGCGCTTGATGATGTGGATTTGAGGATAATCGATCTCTTGAAGCGGAACTCTAGGATGTCTTTCATAGAGATTGGTAAGCGGATAGGGCTCTCAGAGGGAGCTGTTAGGAGGAGGGTCAGGCTCTTGGTCGAGAGAGGCGTCATTAAGAGGTTCACGATAGAGCTCAGTAAGGATTACGTGATAAACGCCGTGACATTCCTAACCCTTGATCGAGGAGATCTCACGGAGGAAGTGATCGAGAGAATATCCAGGATCCCGGAGGTTGAGTCCGTCTACGAACTCACGGGCAGATTCGATGCAATGGTGATGATCTCCGCCGGAGGCGTGTCAAGCCTAAACGAGTGCATCGATAAGATTAGGAGAGTTCGGGGAGTTAAGCATACAGAGACCGCTGTAATTTTAAGGATCATTGAGCATAAGGTCGAGCTATAGTGGCCCGTGAGGCCGTTAAGGCCAATGGTGATGGATATTAAGAGGCCTGGTGGATGAGATATTAGGGTATGGTGATCGAGGAGAGGTGGGATCTGGGAAAATTGGTTACATTTGTCCCAAATAAGCAGTATCCAGTCTATCGATGGTTTTTTCTTTAAAGAGGGGTTCTCAAGAGACTTCGTCTTAATGACCTTCGATGAATTTGGAGTCGATGATGGGTGGAGAATTTTAGATCCATTCGTAGGGTCAGGGACAACCCTGCTCGCCGCGAAGGAATATGGAGTAGATGCGGTTGGTGTCGACGCAGCCCCCCTCGCCGTCTTCGTCTCTCAGGTCAAGACGGCTGATTATGATTTAGATGAGCTCATTAGGGTTAGGGATTGGCTTCTATCCCGCCCGTTCAGGAAATATGATCTCTCAGATGTCAGCGGATTCGTTAAGAGATTTTTCCTCAAGCCTTCCCTAGAGGACATAATCTTCTTCAGGGAGGAGATTAGGAGGATAGACGATCCCAATATCAGAAACTTCTTCACCCTCGCGTTGATGAATGCCGCGATGAAGGTCTCTTTTGCCTACAAGGATGGAGCAGTGTTGAGGGTTGTGAAAAAGCCTGTTCCACCATTTAGAAAATTCTTTAGAAGGGTTGTGAAGAACATGATCAAAGATCTTAAGAGGATAAAGTTTAGGCCATGTAAGATCGAGGTCTATCTGGGGGATGCGAGGAGGCTCAAGTTCCTCGAAGACGATTCATTTGACGCGATAATAACGTCTCCACCATACCTAAATAAGATCGAATACACCAAGGTTTATCGCATCGAGTATGAATTGTTCTTCGGAGATGTTCACGTCGATCCGATTAGATCGTTCATTGGGTTGAATCCCAAAAACATATCCGACCAATTCCCCGAGCTAAACCTTCCAGAAGTTGCCAAGGCATATTTCCACGACCTCAAGCTATGCTTGGAGGAGATGTTTAGGGTTTTACGAGATGGTGGTAAGGTGGCGATGGTGGTTGCCGGCGGAGTCTTTCCAGATAGAGTCGTCGACTCAGATATTCTTGTCGCGGATCTCGCCGAGAGAGTTGGGTTTAAGGTCGAGAAGATCGTGGCGGTCAATAAGAGGGTTGCGACGACTAGGAGGGTGATTAAGATCGGTGAGGCGAGGGAGAGCATAATCCTCATGGAGAAGCCTTAAGCCGATCTCCCTTCACGAATATTGACTTATATATCCGGTTTCGTGGAGATCTCTTAGATGAGGATAGTCAGCTATAGCGTCGATGATGAGAGAGATTATGGATTCATGGTCTCAAAGACGGAGTTTGTCCCAAGATCGTTCGTTGAGGGGGTGATAGGGCTGAGCATACCGAGGGATGTCAAGATGTTATTGCCCGACGATGAGCTTAAAGGGCTTATAGATGCCGCCATAGCCGGGGTTGATGTGGAGAGAATCTCCATTTACTCAGTTCATTTAGATCCGCCAATACCCGATCCCGGAAAGATAATCTGCCTTGGATTAAATTATGTGGATCTAGCCGATGAGCTTGGAGTCGAACCTCCTAACGGCTTTCCGATAACCCTTAAGCCCAACACGGCTATGACTGGGCCATTTGACCCAATAGTTAAGCCGAAAATAGTCCAGCAACTCGATTATGAGGGCGAGCTAGCGGTCGTCATCGGCAGGAGATGTAAGAACATTGGTGAGGATGAGGCATTGAGCTGCGTCTTCGGATACATGGTTTTAAACGATGTATCGGCGAGGGATATCCAATTCGGAGATGGGCAGTGGACGAGGGGCAAGGGCTTCGATAGCTTCGCCCCCATGGGGCCATACCTGGTCTCGGCGGATGAGGTTGGGGATCCAAATGACCTGAAGATCGTAACGAGGGTGAATAAGGAGGTTAGGCAGAAGTCGAGCACCTCAAAGATGATTCACGGAGTATCCTCGATAGTCTCTCAGCTCAGCACGAACATGACCCTAGAGCCAGGCGACATAATCGCGACCGGAACCCCAGCCGGAGTCGGATACGCGATGAAGCCTGAGCCGAAGTTTCTGAAGGCTGGAGATATAATAGAGGTTTGGATCGAGAGGATAGGGCTCATCAGGAATGAGGTCGTCGAAGAGTGATGGAAGGGATTTACTGGAAGCCAGCTCCTCGTAACAAGGGCTTATGGCAATCTCGGCGATTCTAGGGATCTGGATAGGGTGAGGATAACCTCGAAGCCTGGGACCTGGCTCGATAGAATCTCATCATATCTTTCGGCGATCTCTTATGCCTACAATTATGGTGGACTAGAATAATGTTTATCCTGGTCTTCGGCTCCTCGGACGAGCTTTCCCATTCCCGCCAAGGGTTAATCATCTGAGAAAGTTTATAATCACCTTAAGATCTGATCGAGTGAATGTCCACTAGGAGGTTTGATGTGATTGTTGTCGGCGCTGGGCCCGCTGGGGTCGCGGCCGCCAAGTCCGCCGCTGGAGTTGGCGCGAAGACTCTCTTGCTCGAGATGAATCCTAGGATTATGGCGATGAAACCGTGTGGAATGGCCGTGAGTGAGGCGACCCTGAAAACCGCTGAGGTCGAGCCTAGTCCAGAACTGATCCACAACGAGACGGATTGCGCAATCGTCTATGCCCCGAACATGAGATTCGTAAAGCTTCATGGAGTCGGATATCTCATAGACAAGACCATGCTCCTACAGGAGATAGCGTGTCAAGCGGCTGAGAGGGGAGCTGAGATCCACGTCGGTGAGCGGGTCTTATCGGTTAGGCGTGTGGATGGATTGATGAAGGTTGAGACGAATAGGGGAGTTTATGAGGCGATGGTCGTGGTAGGTGCCGATGGATATAACTCAACGGTTGCGAGATCCCTTGGAATCAAAGAAAGGTCTGAGCCGATTCCAACAATTCAGTGCGTAATGGCTGGATGCAGGATCAAGGACCCACACGCTGTTAGATTTTACCTTGGAAATGAGATAGCGCCCAAAGGATATGCTTGGATCTTTCCATGGAATGAGAGGGTTGCCGAGGTTGGGATAGGTGTTAGAGGCGCTCCGATAAAACCATACCTCAACAAGTTCATCAAGATGTTTGAGGACGAGCTTGGACGCGGCCAGATAATAGATTATAGGGGCGCCCCGGTTCCAGTTGGAGGGGTGATAAGCGAGTTCATCCAAGATAATGCAATCCTGATAGGAGACGCGGCTGGAATGGTGATCCCATTGACGGGTGGGGGGATACACTCATCGATATCCTCCGGCTTGGCGGCGGGCGAGGTCTCTGGGAAGGCAGCCCTTGAGGGAGATGTATCGAAGAATAGGTTGATGGAATTCGTTGAGAAGTATAGGCCGTGGCTGACTAGGATTAGGAGGAGCTTGAAGGTTCTCAGAGTCTTGGAGAACTTGAGCGATGAGGACTTGAACCTGTTGGCGGAGGTATTAGAGGAGAGGGATATCATAGACCTAGCGAATGGGCTTGATGTATTGAGGGTTGCGAGGAAGCTTCTCAAGCACCCTAGATTGGCCGTGAAGCTGGCTAAGCCCCTCCTATCGGGATAAGCTAAATATTATGGATTCATGGAACTCATGGAGGGTGGGGGATAATATCGGAGATAGGGCTGCCTAAGATGCTTGAACTCCCAGGAGAGCTGAGGGTTGTCGAGGTGTCGGCAGATCCGCGTAAAACCGCGGTCATGGTCATCGATATGCAGAACGACTTCATCGAGGAGAAGGGTAAGCTATATGTTCCAAGATCTGAGAACTTGATAAAACCGATTAAATCGATCTTGGATAAGGCTCGCGAGGCTGGCGCGACCATAATCTATACTCAAGACTGGCACCATGAAAATGATCCTGAGTTCGAGATTTGGGGAGAGCATGCATTAGCTGGTAGCTGGGGCGCGGAGATAGTCGAGGAGCTTAAGCCCAAGAAGGGCGAATTCATCGTGAGGAAGCCGAGCTATGACGCCTTCTACGGAACCCCGCTGGAACATATCTTGAGGTATAGGGGATTGGAGAGCTTGGTCCTGACAGGGGTTTTAGCGAATATCTGCGTGCTACACACGGCTGGGAGCGCGGCCATGAGGGGGTATAAGCTAATAGTCCCGATAGACTGCATCCTCGCCTTAAACGACTTCGACTACGCCCTATCGCTTAGGCAGCTGAGCTTCATCTATAAGGCTAAGCTAACCAGATCTGACCTGATGAGATTTGGGTGATGGAGTTGGGCGACAATAGAAAGTTCTACGTCGCGAGCGAGGAGGAAATCCTTGAGGGAAGGATCACGGACGTATATTTCATGAGGACTAGGGAGATCTTGGAGAAGTCGGGTGAATCCCATCACAAGGTCTATGCGGAAGTTCACAACTATGGCCTCCCAGCCGGATATGATTGGGCGATCCTAGCTGGAGTGGAGGAGGTTGCGAACCTGCTTGAGGGCAAGCCGATAAACGTCTACTCTATGGATGAAGGGGAGCTCTTCAGAACCTTTGAACCAGTCTTAGCGATCGAGGGGAGATATGTGGACTTCGGAGTCCATGAGGCTGGACTGCTTGGAATCCTGAGACATGCGACGAGCATAGCGACTAAGGCGGCCAGGGTTAAGCTCGCTGGGTGGGGTAAGCCCGTCCTCTTCTTCGGAGTTAGGGCGGTTCATCCAGCCATAGCGCCCATGGCCGATAGATATGCGTTCATCGGTGGATGTGATGGAATCTCAGGGGTTCTTGGAGCCGAGCTTGCCGGAGTCAAGCCCACGGGAACGATGCCTCATGCCCTGATATTGACTATGGGCGACCAAGTTAAGGCTTGGAAGGCTTTCGACGAGATCATCTCCAAGGATGTTCCGAGGATAGCATTATGCGATACGTTGTCGGATGAGAGGTTTGAGAGCTTGGCCGCAGCAAGAGCCCTTGGAGAGAGGCTTCATGGAGTAAGGCTCGACACCCCAAGCTCTAGGAGAGGGGATATGAGGAAGATAGTCTTGGAGGTTAGGTGGGCGTTGGACTCGGCCGGCTACAAGCATGTCAAGATCTTCGTGAGTGGGGGACTTGACGAAGAAGATGTTAGGAGGCTCGTGGATGTTGCGGATGGGTTCGGGGTTGGGACATCGATAGCCTTCCCGAGATCCATAGACCTCGCGATGGATATAGTTGAGGTGGATGGAGAGAGCTTCTCGAAGAGGGGGAAGCTTCCCGGTAGGAAGCAGGTCTACAGGTGTGAGAATCTCCACGACACGATCACGAAGTTCGATGCGAGGCTTGAGAGCTGCCCGGTCTGCGGAAAGCCTGTTAAGCCCCTCCTAAAACCCCTAATAATCGATGGAAAAGTTGTGAGGAAGTTTGAGAAGCCGATCGAGGTTAGGGAGAGGGTTTTAGAGACCCTCAGGAAGTTGCGTTCAATCGAGAAATTCGATCCTGAGCCTCAATTCTTTGTTCCATAAGATCGTGACTATCCGGGGGGTGTGCGAGGTGGTCAAGAGAATCGTTATCTGTATAAGCGGATTGGCGGCGACTGGGAAGAGCACCCTGGCGAAGAGGCTCGCAGGATCTCTTAACCTAAGATATGTCTCGGGTGGAGATGGGTTGAAGATGTTGGCGGTTGAGAGGGGCTATAGGCCTGGGGGGAGAGAGTGGTGGGAGACCGAGGATGGTATGAGGTTTCTTGAGGAGAGGTTGAGGAACCCTGAGTTCGATAAGCTCGTCGATCAAAAGCTCATAGAGCTCGCAAAGGCTGGAGACGTGGTCATAGATAGCTGGGTTCTACCATGGCTTTATCGAGGCGGGTTCAATATCTGGCTTAAGGCCAAGACCGAGGTTAGGGCTGAGCGGATGGCGAGGAGGAGCGGTATAAGCGTTGAGGAGGCGAGGAGGCTTCTGGAGAAGAGGGATTCAGAGAGCATAGAGCTCTACAAGAAGCTTTATGGGATCGAGGTTGGGAGGGATTTTGAGCCATTCCACCTAGTCCTAGACACAAGCGATCTCGACGAATCCGCGGTCTATAGAATCGTCCTTCAAGCGGTTAAGGAGTTCTTTAGGCTAGGATGAGCTTGAACTCCACTCGGACGCCACCTTCATCCTGATCAGCTCTTCTAGGCAGTTTTGGCAGAGCATCCCACCATAATATCTCTCAACCGTCCTCTCACTATGCGCGAGCTTGTAATCCTTCTCCCTAGGTATTCCATGGATTATGGCCCCACATCTAGCGCACCTATGGAAGCCTCGCTTCTCATCCTCATAGTGTATGACAACCCTTCCGCCAGGGGTTCGGACATACTTCCTCTTCCTACTTCTAGTCCTTAGCGCTCTTCTTGGCATAGCTCTCAACCTCCTCAGCCTTTACTTCAAATATCTTTCCCATAGGCATCCCGGCCGCCAATAATGCTAAGACATACCAGCCTATGAAGGTTAGCTTGTTTCCCTGGGAGATGAGCGGTATCGTGAGGTCTGAGGGTAGGGATGCCACTATCCCAACGCTTCCATAGAGGGGTGTTAGGGCCATGAAGACCGCGTAAAAGATTCCGAGGCTGATGAACATCAAGATCATATTCTTCTTCCCGACCTCAGCGCTTATCTTCTGATAATATTCCTCTTTCCTCTTCAGCTTTTGGATTAGCTTCTTGTCGCCCTTCTTCTGAGCTTGCAGGAGCTTTCTCTGAAACTCTTGAGCCTCCTTCATCTTCGCCATCTCCTCCGGTCCCATAAGCCTCCTCCTAAGATAGTTTGTTAGAAAGCTTACGGCCAAGGCGATTCCAAGTATCTCGAATAATGGGTTGAGCATCTCTATCTCTCCCCCAAGAGCTTGGCCAATCCAGGATACATCTCGGTCAGCCTCTCCCTCACCAATAGCTCATAATACTGGTATAGGATTCCGGTCATCAGGAGTATTCCTATCCCTCCGCCGTATGTGTTGAAGTAGTCTCCGAGGATGGCTATCAAGGCGACTATGATCGCGCCGAGGATCGTCACAATCCCAATATATCTCTCAATTATCTTGGCGATGACCCCTGGAGCCCTCCTGAATCCGGGAACCTGCATCCCAGCTTTAACCAATTGATCTGCTACGTGTGATGGTGAGAGCCCTCCGACCTCGACCCAGAACTTGGCGAAGACCACGCAGAACACTATCATCACCGCGGCGTAGATCAACGCTCTTATCGGATCCCTCATAGCCCCGGCCAGATTATACGGGGATGTCAGGTAGTATGCGAGGCCGCCTATCGGGTAGACTCCGGTTTTAGTCGCGTTGAACATCCCGATCATGTTAAGCATGCTATTCGTGTTCGTTGGATTGAATCTGCTCCAGATTATGTTTGAGAAGAAGTAGATGTTCGTGAATAGGGTTGATGCGAAGATGACTGGGATGTTCGAGACGTAGAGGAACTTTATCGGATACTTTGCAACATACCCCGAGACCCTCGCATACTGGATCGGGACCTCAATCCTAACGGATTCCAAGTAGATTATCAGGAGTAGGAGGGCTAATGTGCTCATCAATCCGAGCAAGTCGGGGTATTGGCCCCTAAAGAATAGGTCTTGGATTGGGGCGCCCTTCGCAGCCGCCTGGATCATCGCTAAGATTATTCCTTGATAATATCCATCTGGGAGCATGATTGGAGAGAATAGGCTTGTTAAGATGTTCTCGGCCACTCCAGCGGCTATGAATAGGCTCACCCCGCTCCCGAGGCCCCAGCCCTTCTGGATGAGCTCATCCATCAGCATGATCAATATGGTTGCGGCCACGAGCTGTAGGAAGACCAAGACTTGGACGTTTGGGCTGAGTCTGCCGAGCATTCCCGAGACCGTGAAGACCGCGGCCTCGAAGATTATCACGATTAAGGTGAAGACCTTACTCGCAGCCGTGAAGGTTGCCCTATCCTCCGGCTTCGAGAGATCGAGTTTTATCAGCTCGGCTCCAACCAGTAGCTGGAGGATCAATCCAGCTGTGACTATCGGGCCTATTCCAAGAGTCGTTAGGGTTCCTACTCTTTGAGCGAAGATTATGTTTAGGATCAATGGGTTTCTCGCCGCGATGCTCGCAGCCTGTGGGACTCCATAGAGGAATGTGTGGCCCATGAGAGTGTAGATCACCAAGACGAGGGCTGTCCAGGCCAATCTCTCGCCTAATCCAAGCTTCTTGGCGGGTTTCTTCACCTCGGGCAAATGCCTCGCGATGGCCTCGATAGCCTCTCTGAGGGTCAAGGCTCAACACCCTTAAGCTCCTCAGGTCTAATCAATTCTCCTCCAGCATCCTTAATTAGTTTCTCCGCCTTCTCGGTCCAGCTCTCGACCGCCACTAGAATTGGCCGATTAATTCTTCCACGCGCTATCAGCTTGTCGACGCCGAGCTCCTTCAAGTTTATGAATGGCTTGTCTTTCATGGTCTTCAACCTCCCCTCCCGCTCGAGGTTCTCGACTAGGGTTTTGAGCTGGATCAGGTTTATCGCCCTAACCTCCCTCCTATTAGGTCTATAGAATCCATGCTTCCCGAAGTAGTCTCGATCATATCTGAGGACCCAGGTCCACTTATGCTTATGCCTACCCGTCATCCCATGGCCTCCCTTCGCCCCAGTCTTCCTATGCTGGCCTATCTGCCCCCAGCCGCAAGTCCTACTACCCCTATGCTTCCTAGACTTCCTCCACCTAGTAGGCATCTCAGGCTCCTCAGAGATCTTAAACACGCTCTATTAAAGAATCTACCTCCACGCCCAACCCGAGATTAAACGCTATCGTGTTCGGCTCGCCTCACTGGAGGCTCTGGGATAGGGAAGTTAGGGAAGGATTAGGCGACTAGCTTGAGGTAGGAGCCCACGTTTTTCTCAACCGCTCTTTTATAGGCGAGGCTGGCGGCTACGGCGTCCTGTATCGCCAATCCTGTTGAGCTGAATACCGTGATCTCCTCGCTCCTCTCCCTCCCATTCTTGAGCCCTGCGATTATCTCCCCTATCTCGCCGTAGATGTCCTCTCTTCTGAGGATTCCTTGGCTTATCGGGACGTTGACCTCGCCTCCATGAACCGCTTGCTCGATGTCGTCTACCACGATCTTCGACGCCCTCTTCAAGATCTCTGGGTCGAGCTCCTGCTTTCCCGGAGCATCCGCACCTATACAGTTGAGGTGAACCCCATCACCTATCCATCGGCTCATAACGATAGGCTTCCTAGACGGCGTCGTGGTGACCACTATATCCGCGCCCACCACCGCCTCCTCAGCCGACCCCGCCGCGTGTATCGAGCACCTATCCCCGTAATTCTCCTGGAAGAACTCGATGAACCTTCTCTCGGCCTCGGGTCTAATATAGAATACCCTGATCTCATGCAGGGACTACATGAACTCGAGAAGCCCCATCAAC
>JAGGTD010000013.1 GCA_021163925.1 Nitrososphaerota archaeon | reverse complement strand
TACTGATAGCGTCTTCTTGAAGACCTCGGATCGAGCGGCGATAGATGAGGTCGTTAGATGGGCTAAGGAGGTTTTGAGGCTTGACCTAGAGCTTGATAAGAAATATAGATACATAGTCTTCTCGACTAGGAAGAAGAATTATCTTGGGGTGACGGATAAGGGGGTTGTGGATGTTAAGGGATTGACTGGGAAGAAGAGGCATATACCCAAGTTCATTAAGGAGGCTTTCGAGGAGATGCTTAAGGTACTCCAAGAGGTTCACGATGAGCAGAGCTTCGAGCAGGCGAGGGAGAGGATCGAGGAGATCATCAAGACTTGGTACTATAAGTTGAAGAGGGGAGAGTTCGAGCTCGAGGATCTATCGTTCAAGGTGATGCTGTCGAAGAGCGTGGACAGATATGTTAAGACGACTCCACCTCACGTGAAGGCGGCTAAGAAGCTACTCAACCGCGGGATCTCGGTGACGGCAGGCGACATAATCTCATATGTTAAGACGAGGGATAGGGATGGGGTCGAGCCCCTCGAATTCGCTAGGAAGGATCAAGTAGACATAGACAAGTACGTTGAATACTTGATCTCGACCTTTGGCCAGGTCTTGGATGCCCTCGGAATAGATTTCGACAAGATCATAGGGGTGACGAGCCTAGAATACTTTATGTGATCGTCTTTTACAGCATCCTAGGATTGTGACATGGGCGTTATGGAAATCGATCAAATCACCGTCGGAGTTCTCCAGAGCAACTCATACATAGTCTTTGACCGAGAATCCCGTGAGGGATTAATTATAGATGCTGGAGGAGAGCCTCAAAAGATAATCCATAGGGTTGAGGAGGAAGGTGTTGAGATTAAGGGAATCTATGCAACCCACTGCCACTTTGATCACATCCTAGCGGTTGGGGAATTGAGGAAGATGTTTGGATGCAAATTCTATATTCATCGAGCCGATGAGCTAATTCTCGAGAGGAGCGTGGAGGACGCGGAGACCTATCTGGGGTTAAGTAGCTTCGATCCACCTAAACCAGACGGATACATAGATGATGGGGATGAGATAGAGGTCGGGGGGAACGTGTTAAAGGTTCTACATACACCCGGCCACACCCCTGGAAGCATTTCCTACGTCTTCGATGGAGGAGTCTTTACAGGGGATCTCCTCTTCGCCGGATCGATTGGGAGGACGGATATGTTCGGCGGAGACATCAAGCTGCTCATGGAATCAATCATAGAGAAGCTCTTCAAGCTCCCAGACCATTACACGATTTATCCAGGCCATGGCCCAACCTCAACCATAGGGATTGAGAAGAGGTTTAATCCATATGTCGGCGTCGAAGGCGTCTTAAGGGACAGATTTTCTTGAATGCCCCTCATACTCCCTAAGCATACAGACAGGTCCTCCATTCTCGACGAATCTATCGAAGACCTCTTCGACGAGCCTCTCACACTCCAACATGATTCCTCTAAGCGAGCATAGAATTCTCTCGACGAGACGCGTCCGCTCTGGATCACGAACTTTTAAGAATTCTCCACTTGAGAGCTGATGATCGATGATGTTGGAGATCTGATTCAGGATCTTTATCGTGCGCTGTGGGTCTGTGTTTATGAAGGCGTTGATCGAGTCTTCGAAGATCATCGAGGCCATGCCTATAAGCTCCCTGAGGAGGCTCAGAAGCTCCTCACTCCCCCATATCCTCTTCCTAAACCTCAGAAGCTCCTCTCCAACATTACATAGATGTTCGGCGATCCTGAACATGTGGTCGGAGAACATGATCATACAGTATGCTTCGGTCGAGTTTCTAAGCCCGATCGCCTTTCCAAGCCCTCTATGCTCAAGATATGTTATGAGCAATCTGATCGTGAGTTCATGGAGTTGATGGATCTTCTCCCTTAGATCTCTCACCGACTTTATGTCTTCATAGCTCCTAGAGTAGAGGAAGTCTGAGATGTTCCCGAACATGGTTGAGATCATGGTCTGAAGCCTTCTAGTAAGCCCTCTAGCCGAGAACCTCGATGGATCGACGAAGTTTTGGAGAACGATCCTCTTATTGGTTCGCTCGATGATCTCGAAGCCTGGAAGCCTCGACACCACCTCAGAGACCTCCTTAACGATCTCGCCGTTAAGCCCTCCCGCAGCCCTCACCTCTATCCTCTCACAGCTCCTATGATAGCAGGCTGTTATCAGCTTCGAGATCTGGCCATAAACCCTACAGAGCTCGGCGTCTATGATATAGGATGGCTGGGCGAGCTTATCGACCCGAGACCTTATCCTAAGGCTCCCATCACCCTCCTCATAAACCTCTAAGATGTCCCCTGGCCTAAGCCCTCTCCTCCTAACCCACTCCTTGGGTAGGGAGATGCTATAGGTGGCTTTTCCAACCCTTTGAAGCCTTCTTAAGCTCGATCCGCCCATCGTCATCTATTTACATTACTTACATACCAGAACATAAAGTTTATGTAGAGGTGAAAACGTCTTCCAGATGGAGGGGAGAGGAATGATACTCCTTGAGAAGCAGCCTAAGATGTCGTTGAGGAGGAGCTACGCCAACGGCTACAAATACTGCTCTAGGTGCAGGGTCTACTACCTAACGGATAGCGTTAGATGCCCATATTGCGGCATCCTATTGAGGAATTCTCCGAGGAAGAAGAAGTCGCTTAGGAATACTAAGGTCGTCCAGGTTCCACCAGATCTTGAGAAGGAGCTCGAGAAGATCGAGGTCAAGGTGAAGGTAAAGACCAGGTCTGCATAAAAGAATAGGGTTGGAAACGTCCTCAAATACATAGAATACGAATATGGCTAGCTTGAATTCTCCGCGCAAATACCTAAATCTTTTCTCAGACATCCCATCCATCTAATCCTCAAGTTAAGCTTATCAACTGAGCGAGCTGGATCTTAGTCGAAGATGAGGTTTTGGCTCCTTGACGTGGCCTCGGAGGCTGAGGGCGGCAGGCCCTTCATATGGCTTTGGTGTAAGGGCGAAGATCTATCGACATGGGTCGTCAAGCAGCGATATACGCCGAGCTTCTACCTAATAGGTAGGATTGAGGCGGCTGCCCAAAAGCTCAAATCGAGCGGCGTCAGGTTTGAGAGATGCTCTAGAAGGGTTAGGGGTAAGCCCGTCCAAGCGCTGAAAATATACGTGGACGCCGAGGACCTTGAGAAGGCTGCCTCAAGGCTGCTCAAGGGATTGAATGGAGTTGAAGTATATGAGGAGGATCTGAGATCCTCGACAAAGTATCTCTTAGAGAGCGGCTTGAGGCCATGTGGATGGATCGAGGTTGATGGAGAGGTCGTTCAGAGGTTCGATGGAGTAGGCTTCGTGAAACCTAGGTCTATTAAGAGGCTTGAGCACGCTCCCCCGCCGAGTCTGACGGCCGTGGCGATAGATCCCATATTCTTCGCCGAGCACGGCTCTCCAACACCTGAGAAAGATCCTGTTAGATTGATCTCACTATACTTCAGCGATGGATTTAGAGTTCAGCTTGAGGGTGATGAGCGGGAGATCTTCGAGAAGCTCATCGAGGTCATCGGGGAGAGGGATCCGGATATAGTGGTCGGCTTTGGACTGAATAGGATTCAGTGGAACTATCTGTCTGAGAGGGCTAAGAAGCTTGGGATAAGGCTCATGGTTGGGAGGTTGGGATCGGAGCCTAGGACGAGCGTCTACGGCCACGTCTCGATCAGGGGTAGGCTGAACATAGACCTCGAAGATATGGCGCGAGACATACCCGAGCTAACCGTCGAGACCTTAGAGGAGTTCGTAAACTACCTTGGAATAAAGAAGGAATTCGATTCAATCGATGAACATGAGTTCGCCGAGAAGTGGAGATCCGATAAGGATCTGGTCAAGAGATATTCTATGCAGAGAGCCGAGGCGATCATGGCAGCGTATGAAGCGGTTAAGGACTTCATCTTCAGCCTCAGCGAGCTCACTGGGATGCCGGCAGACTACATCCTGACGGCCTCAGCCGGATTTAGGGTTGAGAGCTACTTGATGACCCACGCAGTTAGGGTTGGTGAATTGATCCCGAAGCGGATGGAGATCAGACACGTAACCTATCCAGGCGGTTTGGTCAAGGCCCCCGAGCCTGGGATTCATGAGAACGTGGCGGTGGTGGACTTTAGATCCATGTATCCAAGCCTCATGATAAAGTATAACATCTCATTCGACACCCTAAGCCCAGATGGGGAGAACGTAGCCCCAAATGGATATAGGTTTAGGGCGAGTCCTGAAGGATTCCTTCCAAACGTCTTGAAGACCCTGCTTAGGGAGAGGAGGGCTATTCAATCGAGGCTTAAGGAGCTTGATCCAGAATCGGTTGAGGCCAAGGTTTTGGACGCTCGTCAAAGAGCCGTGAAGATAATCACGAACGCGATCTACGGCTACACAGGCTGGATTGGGGCGAGGTGGTATACTAGGGAGGTGGCCGAGGCCACGACGGCTTGGGGAAGGGAGGTAATAAACTCCTCGATGAAGAAGGCTGAAGAACTTGGGATGGATGTCATCTACTCCGACACCGACTCCCTCTTCCTCAAGAACTATGAGGGGAGGCTTGAGAAGCTCATGGAGTGGATCGAGAGGGAGCTGGGACTTGAGGCGAAGATCGATGAGGTCTTTAAGAGGGTGATCTTCACCGAGGCCAAGAAAAAATATGCTGGGATAACCGCCGAGAATAAGATTGAGATAGTCGGATTAGAGGCTGTTAGGGGAGATTGGAGCGGGATCGCGAGAGAGGCTCAAAGGGAGACCGTGAAGATCTTGCTCGAGACAGGCGATCCCTCAAAAGCCCTAGACAAGGCGAGAGAATATGTCAAGAAGTTGAGGAATGGTGATGTTGAGCTCAAGAAGCTTATAATTTGGAGGCAGATAACGAGGCCGTTAGACGAGTATTCGGCGACCCAGCCACACATAGTCATCGCTAGGCAGATGAGTAGCGAGGGCTGGAGAATTCAGCCTGGAGACAAGGTCGGATACATTATAGTTGAGGGAGCAGGTCCACTCTATCGGAGGGTTAAGCCATACTTCAAGGTTAAGCCCGAGGAAGTCGACTGGAACTATTACATCGACAAGCAAGTTATCCCAGCATGCGGTAGAATCTTATCAGTCGTCGGCATCAAGCCGAGTAAGCTTAAGGAGGTGTCGAGGGAGTCGACCCTAACAGACTTCTTCTAACATCCTCTCGCTCTTAACGCGGCCACCTTCTATCGAAGTAGATGTTCTTTCCATGCGCCGATAGGGGTATGCCTAGGGCGACGCTACATTTAATCATCCCAAGCTTTATCGCCGCGACCCCAGCCGAGAACATTATCCTATTATCCACGTTTAGGATCGATGCTGTCTTGACGGCTGATCCAACAGCTATCCCTAGATCTATGAGCTGGAGCGCGCAGTTCGGCCCGGAGTAATCTTTTCTAACTCTCTTCTCGGCTTTCTTAAATTCCTCGCATCCATCGTATCCGCATCCACCGCAGTCGAGTTCCTTCGCCCTATCCCCTCTAACGCCTATCAATAGCACCGCTGAGGATCTTCTAATGTTTTCAGCGTCTCTTATGAAGAATCCTCGACCAGTCTCGCGCCCAATCTCCTCCATCTTATCCGCGAGCCTCTCAAGATCTCCGCGATCCTCCAATAACACGATCTCTATATCATCTATTCCTCTGGCCTTTGGTGCTGTTCTAGCGCTTATCGCCATGAGCTTAGCCGCCTCGACCACAGCATCCCTCAGATCCATACTCGGCTACTTGCATGGACTTCTTAAAAACTTGTAGAACCTCTTATAACGTCCCAGTGAGACTATTGTGTCGATGTCGATGGAGGAGTATCTTGAGGCTCTTAGAGAAGCCGCCGAGGAGCTTAGATCGATAGATTTTGAGGTTCCGATAATATTTCATGACGATGCGGATGGGTTATGCTCGGCGGCGATAGCGTCCACGGCCTTGGAGAGAGCTGGGATCAGACACGAGCTATATTGTGTTGAGAAACTTCATCCAGCGATAGTTAAGCTCATCCACTCAAAGAACTATAAGCTATACATCTACCTCGACATAGGATCTGGTAGGGCTGATCTGATAGCGAAAAATGTTGAGGAACATGATTCGAGGGCGATCATAGTTGATCACCACGATCCGAGGAGAGTTGAGAGCGAGAGAATAATCCACCTAAACCCAGAGCTCTATGGATTCAGCGGCGAGACCGATGTAAGCGGGTCGACGGCGACCTACCTATTCATGAGGGAGCTGTCGAGGCTCGATGACGCTGCTTGGATGGCTGTCGTGGGATCGGCCGAGATACCAGGAGACTTGAGGAGCTTGAATAGGGTTCCGCTTGAAGACGCCGTTAAGGCGGGTGATGTCGAGGTTAGGAGGGCGAGGGGTCGGGAGCGCTATCTGATAAAGTTCTTGAAGAAGCCTTGGAACAAGCTATCATCAACCCTAACGGCCATGGGCAGCGTTGGATACTATAGGGGCGGCCCATATCTCGCGGTCGAGTTCTTGAAGAGGAGGGCTATCGACGAGGATCGCGCAAGAGAGTTCGAGGAGCTTAGGAGGAAGAGGTTTAGCCAAGCCTTCGCGATCTTGGCGAAGAAGGGGTTAAAGGTCGATGGAATGGTTCAATGGTTTCATCTAGGAGACCTCTTCAAGGGCTTGGGATCCAAGACGATCGGAACATTCACATCCATGCTAAGCTATCGGAGGACATGCTCACCCAACAGATACTTGATCGGTTTCATGAGATTTGAGAAGAGTCTTCCAAGAATTGGAGAGATAGAGGGAGAGTGGGTTAAGGCGTCGATAAGGACCCCGAAGCACGTGGCGGACGAGATCAGGGCTGGAGAGCTTCCACCCGCGTCGGAGCTCACCGTCAAGTCCGCTGAGAGGGTTGGAGGGTCTGGAGACGGCCATAGCTTCGCGGCGTCAGCCCTAATCCCAGCTGGAAGGGAGGAGGAGTTCATCGAGGAGTTTAACCGCTTAATAAAGGATTTTACGAGATCCTAACGCCGTATCCGATCCTGGAGGAGATGATCCTGTAGTCTGGAAAGGTCTCCCTTAGATGTGCCTCGACTCTAGCTAGATCCTTTCCCTCGACTAGGGCGTGTGCAGCCTTACCGAGCATGTTTTGAGCATAGCCTATGGTTGGAAGCCTTCTAAGAACCTCGAAGATCTCCTCAACCTCCCTAGTCACGAAGCCGGCCTCCCATGCGAAGGCTCTGGCCTGCTCGAGGAAGTTCTCGGGGGTAGGCTTCTTTAAGATCTCCTTCATCCTCCGATCCCCTATCTCCTCGACCTCCCTAAGCCTCTCAACATCTCCTAAGATCTCGCTTGTTTTGAGGACTCCCGCGACGACCGACACCAATCCAGCCTCAGATGGGAGGGGGATCGAGTCTATCATGAGCCTCGGCGGAGCCCCCTCCCTCAACACTAGAATCAATCCGCCTGAGAGTATCCCAGCCTCGCTATTCAACCCAGTTTTACATCTAAGCTCGATTTCATGCGTGATTCTACAGGCTTCGAGGAGGGTCATACCCCTGCCGGAGAGCTTTGAGAGAATGAGAATCACTCCAAGGGCTGAGGCGGCGCTAGTCCCAAACCCCGTCGCTATCGGAACCCCCATCCTATGCTTGATCCTAATGCTTCCCTTGAGGTTCAATACTCTTCTCATGTATTCAGCCGCCTCGATCGATGGGGGGAAATGCGTGATCGAACCATTGACCAAGACCGATGATGAATCCTCTCCATCCAAGTCGAGTTCTACCACGGTCTCCACACCATTAGCGAGCGCGAATCCCCCTCCAATAGCCCCAATCTCGACAGGATCCTCTCTAAGCTCCCCATCCCTAAAGATCTTTGGGGAGAATATGCTTGAGAGCGGCGCCGGGATCTTAGCGAACCCCCTCTTAACGTTCAACCTCTTCCACCTTTCCTAAAGCTCGTGTGGCTAGCTGCGGCATCGCGCGGACTATCGCGTAGATCAGGGGTGGGAGGATGAAGTATAGGAATGGGATCTCGGTCAAATAGGTCCAGAGGAACCAGACTACCGCGGCTATCAGCGGCGCGTTCCTAACCCCTCCAATCGGTAGGACGAAGAACTGGCTGAACCCCCATAAGCCTAAGCCTATGATCGCGCTTCCAACCATCAATCCAATCGATGATGCATAGAGTATTCCTAGATAATCTCTTCGAGCTAGGGCGACTATAGACCCGAAGCCGAAGACAAGCAATGCTGTTATGAAGAAGATTAGGGCCACGGATTCCTCGATCAATCCGAGATAGTAGAGGAGCCATGAGAGAATTAATGGGATCAATTGGATTGTTATCGCGGCCACGAGCTTTCCAGCCCCAGGCTTATGCCAACGCCTCGCCAAGACACCTATTGTATAGAATCCTAGGAAGTTTGATGGAACCCCCACGCTCAAGCTTAGGAGAGGATTACCATGGATTACCATATCGCTTATGAAGATCCCTATCGCGGCCCCTATCCCACCTATCCATGGGGAGAAAAGGATCGAGAAGAGGGCTGGAACCACAACCGCTGGCCAAAATCTAACCGTCCCGAAGATCGGGGTGAATAGGCCGAGATAGGTCAGGTATCCGACCGATGCATAAAGGGCTGCGTTAAGGGTTATGAGAGAGATCTTTAGCGTGGGCCTAACTTCACCGCGGCTTCCCATCATATCCACCTCACGTTACGGCGTCATCGCGGTTCCTCGTCAATTCCATGATAAGAGATCAAGATAAGGATTCTATCTTGAAAATCAATATTAATCAGGACATCATCGTATGGCCGTGAGCGGCGCGCGGTGGAGAATTCTTAGGAGCGTGATGAGGAGCGGGAGCTCCCTAGTCATAAGCCTACCGAGGGTCTGGGTTAAGAGCGTGGGGCTGAGGAGCGGCGACCGAGTCGAGGTCAGGATCGCTGGAGACTCCTTAATCATCTCCTCAACGGTCGGCGAGGAATCGCATAAGATCAGGCTCGAATATAGGGGAGACATCGGAGCCATGATAAATAAGATCGTCGCGGCATACCTCCTCGGATACGACTCGATCGATGTGATCATTCCTAAGCAGCTTAGAAGCGACTTAGAGAAAGAGTTCCTCTCAGTCAAGGATAGGTTGATGGGTCTTGAGATGATCGAGGAAGAGGAAGCCCGCATCACGCTTAGGATGATGATCGACCCGCTCGGGCTTAAGCCAAGCGAGATCTTGAGGAGGATGTGGAGGATCTCTAATGATATGCTGAATGACGCCCTAGAATCCCTCCTCAACCATGACCTCAAGCGCTCAAAGCTCCTCGAGATGCGGGAGGGAGACATGGATAGGCTATACTTCTACATGGTGAGGATTCTCCGAAAGAGCGCCCTAAACCCTGCCCTCAGAGCGGCCTTAAAGCTCTCAAGCCTAGAGCTCCTAGACTATAGGCTGGCGGCATACTTCTTGGAGAACATCGCCGACAAAGCATACGAGCTGATAAAGTTCATCGACATAGATCAAGGCAAGCTACAGAGGAACATGAAAAAGGTCAGCGAGATCCTCTTGGAGAACCATCATCACTCGATGGAAGCCTTCCTCAATGGAAGATTAGACGCGCTGTTAACCATAAAGCGGAACCTTGAGGAGCTGACAAAGCTCCTGACCCTCCCGAGCCTAAGCTATCAGCAACTTAGATTGCGGGACATATTCCTGAGCATAGCGGAGATGCAGCACGACATAGCGAACTTGCTTCGAGCAAATATACTCCTCCAAAGATCGAGATTATCGCTCTAAGTTGATCGAGGAGGAGAGGGCGACTTCATGAACGGTTAGATGAGTCCAGCCCTCTCGAGATATTTGACCATGCCGTCGAACGAGACCCTGAGATTCTCCTCGATGAATGGTGGAGTCTCCTTCTCTCCAACCCTCTCAAGATAAGATTTCAACACGCTCTCAAAGGATCTCTCAGACTTCTCAACGATGGTCTCGTGGACTAAGCTCCTCCACCAATCCAATAACGCTATCTGATCGTTAAAGAATCCTGGATAGATCCTCATGGAGCCGTAGTGTGGTCTTAGGACGACCTCCACATCCAGCTCCATAAACCTCTTAATGCTTTGAACCGCTTGCTCGTGGATATAGCTCGGCGGAGGGGTTTGTGGAATATCATGCTCGAATGATGGAATCCTCATGGATAGGGCGTCTCCACAAAAGAGAGCTTTCTCCTCGATTAGCTGGGCTGAGATGTGATGCGGGGCGTGGCCAGGGGTTAGATGGAGTCTTAGGGTGAGTGAGCCTAGTTCAACTTCCTCTTCATCCACGACTCCCTCAACCCTGTCGCCGTCTACAGGTAAGACCTCTCCAAACCTATCCGCCTTAGCCCCATAAACTTCTCTAACCGATGAGATCAATCTCGATGGATCTATGAGATGTTTAATCGCCCTTGGATGAGCCTTAACCAGAGCCTTCTTCGAGATCCTAACGAGCTTGCCGACGGCTCCCGCGTGATCGAGGTGGATATGGGTTAAGATTATGTAGTCTATGCTCGATGGATCCACTCCTGCAACCTTTATCCCGGCCAGTAGATTGTTTATTGAGGATGCGTAGCCCACGTCGATTAAGGCGGTCTTCTCATCCTTGATCAGATATGCTCCGATACATCTCTCGAATCCTAGGCCATGGGTGTCTACCAGGTAGACCCTATCTAATATCTTCTCCACGCTCATCTCCTATATCCCTTCAAGAATCCCGCGACTCCGCCGAAAGCCCGCTTAAGCATGTCCCCCTCCTCATGCTGTGATGAGATGAGTTCGACCTTGACGCCATGTCTCTCGGCTTCCTCGATATAGTGGTCGACCAAGGACTTCTCCTCAACCACCTCCAGAGACTTCGAGCCACACTTATCGCATGGCCGTGAGAGTATTTGTGGAAGCTGGGTTATCTTCTCCTTCTCGCTAAAGATATGCGTGTATTCCGCTCCACAGTTTCCGCATCTAAGCTTGACCAAAACCTTATCGAGGTCTTCGACCAACAGGAGGGTGTCGAGCAACCCGCTCCTCATGGCCCTCACGATCTCCCTCTCCCCATAGACCGCTAGGCTACTGTCCTTCGAGATCTCGCTCAAAAATCTCCTGACCAGATTCTGCTCCTTAACCATCCTAAGATCTCTCAATAGGTCTCCAGATCTCTTAATCGCCTCCCTAACCCCCTCCTCACCCGAATAAGATGTGTCGACCAAGTGGATCTTATCCCTGAGGGTGTAGTGGAGGTAGCCCTTATCGACGAATATCTCCTTCGTCGGCCCCGGCCCCGCGACGATCACCCCCTTAATCTCAGGATACTTCAGGAAGATCTGATTCGCGTGCTCCGCCACCCTCTTATAATACTCGTTTAGATTCATCTCCCTAAGCCTCTCAAACCTCCTCGCCGATTGGCCTCCAGCCCTATGCTTTCCAGGAACTCCTGAGGTGAAGGTCTTGAGCTCCGCGATCCGCCTACCCTTGACCACGGCCACCGCCGCCTTCTCATTATCTATCACCAATATCCCATAGACATCTTTCTCTCTCAGGAGATCCTTTAGGGGTTCGAGGTAGAATCTGCTGTCGCATCGATAGAGGAGGATGTTTATGGGCTCGGGTGGAATTATATGGTAGACCTCGATCTTCTCGCTTCCAGGGCCTCCATTCTGCGGGATCGCTCCGCTGAAGATTATCAGCCCGGTTGGCCCAGCCCTATCGAATAGCTTAAGTCTTTGGATGGCGCTCTCGATCGCGTCTCGGACATTCTTCCTAGTAGTCTTCGACTTTATGTTGGCGGCGGTCGCATATTCCTGTCTTAAATAGCCTATCACCTCGCTTATCGGCTTCCTTGGGGGGATGTAGATCGAGATTAGCTCCGTCCCTCTGCCTACCTTCGACTCAAGCTCCTTTATCAGCTTCTTAAACCTATAAAGGGTTACAGAGTCCTTTCTATCGAGTTTAGCCTCCATATAGAGTCACCCCTAGCTCGGATATTAGTCAAAACCAGTTAGCGCGTGTTGAGCATTCCTTGGACAACTTTCTCGACATGAGCTTAGAGAGTCCAGCTAAAATAGATTTTCTCCACCGCCATGTCTCGATAAATACTCAAGCACCCAATCGAGCAGTCCAAGAGACTCCAAGACCTTGATCCAATCTATTGTCTGACTGAGTTCTCGTTCAGCTCCAGCCTTAAACGCCTCCGCAACTCTCTCGGCGAGAGCCTTGAAATCTACATCGGTTACATCTAGCTGAATCACCTTCCCCTCACCGAATTTCTTGACTGCCTCGGCGAACGGCTCATCTATGAGCTCCGCCGACACATTCTCAGCTATCTTCCACCTCGGATACCCTCTAGCCTCCAAGACCTTGATCAATTTATCCGGCCTCAACCTCAAAACGATGGCCGATTTAACATAGACTCCTCTGGGCTTGAATGGGTGGATCGAGGCCACAACCGCCTTCCCGCCTCTAAGCTCTCGGCCAAGCCTCGCCGAAATCTTCCTGAAGTCGACGATATATGCTTGAGCGCGCTCATCATATCCGTTATAGAGTTTATGGAGCTTGACATAGGCTGGCAAGTCTATGAACCTCACCTCAAGCCTCTCCGCTAGGAGTTGGCCGAAAGTTGTCTTGCCGACTCCGGCCACGCCCAAAACCATTATGACCCAAGATCCTCGTTTCAAGGTGATTTCCCATTCCTCACTCCAAGCATCGATCTGATGATTCAAACGCGAGTATTCAAGGCTGGAATTAAGCTTTTCCCAAGGCTGGGCTCAGATTTTTGAAAAAGCTCGATCAACATATCTGTATGCCTGAGCTTAGGAGAGATCCGTTGACGGGTAGATGGGTCTCCTACGCTCCTGAGAGGGCTAAGAGACCTGTCGAGATGGGTGAGAGAGCTCCAACCCTAGTGGATGATCCGAGTAGATGCCCATTCTGCCCAGGAAAGGAGCATATGCTGATGCCCGCGACCATGGTCTTAACCAGATCTGGCTCCGGGCTTAGATTCTCGAGGGAGGAGGGTGATGAGAGGGTTAAGGACTGGATCGTGAAGATAATCCCAAACCTCTATCCAGCCTTTACGGCGAACGACACCATGAGGATCGATGAAGAGGTTAAGGAGGTTAGCGGACATCATGAGGTCATGATAGACACACCTCAACACGATGCCGATCCATGGAAGATGACTGTGGATCAGATATATCTCTCCCTACTAACGGTTAGAGAGAGGTTGAGGGAGCTTGAAAGCTATCAGTATGTGAAGTTCGCCGGGTTTGGGAAGAATCATGGCCCAAACTCTGGAGGATCTCTTAGACATCCACACACTCACGTCTTCGCCACCCCAATAATTCCCGAGATAATTGAGGTAGAGGCTAAGAGGCTTAGGAGGGATGAATGCCTCTTGTGCGATTGGGTTGGAGAGGTCTCAGGGCCTAGGGGAATAATCTCAACCGAGAACTTCATGGCCATCTGTCCGTGGGCGAGTAGGGAGCCATATGAGATCCTCATAGCGCCCAAAGATCATCTAAGGAGATTCATAGACCTGGATGATCAGAGGTTGATGGAGCTTTCAAGCATGCTCTCAACGATCTACAAGGCATTAAACATGGTCTTAGACAACCCATCATTCAACCTAATCCTCCACGCGGCGGCGAAAGATGTAGGTGATTTCCACTGGCACTTCGAGCTCATACCGAGGATCCTCATGCCAATGGTCGTTGATATTGGAATCGGGATTCACGTGAACACCGTTTATCCTGAGAAGGCCGCCGAGGATCTAAGATCCGCGATCGAGAAACTATGAAGATCTGTAAGCATTTTGGAATATGCGGCGGATGCTCATATCTTGATAAACCCTATGAGGATCAGCTTGAAGAGAAGGTTAAGCGCGTCGAAGATTTATTCGGCGTAAAAGTCGATGAAGTGTATCCATCTCCAAAACAATACTATTACAGGAACAGGATGGACTTCGCGGTGTCAGAGGATCTGAAGATAGGGCTGAACGTCAGGGGTAAGTGGTGGGAGATCGTAGACCTAGAAGAATGTCTTCTACTCTCCCCCGAAGCCGATGAAATAAGGAGAATATTCAGAGAATACATGTTGAGACACGGATTACGCGGATGGAATAGGGTTGAGAGGAGGGGATCGATCAGATTCCTGAGCATAATCGAGGGAAAGTTCACGGATGAGCGGATGATCTTCGTCACATCTTTCGAGGACTTGGGAGAGAAGCTCGAGAGATTTTCAGAGGAGCTTGAAAGTATGGGGATAGGCGTTTCAAGCCTAATCTTGGGAATAAATCAGGGGATCAGAGAAGACGCTAGAGCCGAGGATCTCCGAGTCATTAAAGGATCTGAAACCATAGTAGAGAAAATCGATTCAAGGATCTATCACCTCCATCCAAACACCTTCTTCCAGCCGAATCCATACACGCTAGATAAGTTGATTCGATGTGTAGTGGAGTTACTTGATGTAAGGGGATGTGAGGGGATCTTAGAATTGTTCTCTGGAATAGGGACGTTCACCCTTGACTTGGCGAGGATTGCGGCGAAGGTTTACGCAGTTGAGGAGAATGAGACCGCGGTTAGGATAGCTGAGATGAATCTAAAAGAGAATGGAGTAAAGAACGTCGAGCTGATAAATGAGAGGGCTGAAAGGGTTTCCGTGAAATATGATTACGTGGTTCTAGATCCTCCAAGATCGGGTTTAAGCTATAAGCTCGTCAAGAAGCTAAGGAAGGCCAAGCCGAGGAGGATAGTCTATGTCTCATGCAACCCTGAGACTCAGCTCAGAGACGTGAGGCAGCTCGGCTATAAGATAGATAGGATTGTTTTGATTGATCAATTTCCGCAGACCCCACTGGTTGAGAGTCTCGTGGCCTTGAAGCCTAAATGAACTGTTTTGGCCGGCTCAGCCGAGAGGAGGTTAATTCATCGAGGATCATACCCCGCTCCTACGCGACGTTCACTCCTCATCGCCTTTGGCCAATATAAGTAAGGAAAAACGATTAAGATAAACCATTTCATAGTTGCAGTTCACACTTCTACATCGTTTCCATATCCCAATAACCGAATTCTACGATGACTTTGTGTTCGAGTCTTAATGTCATATATGTCTTTTATTCGACATCCGCCGTAATATCTTAGGCCTATAAGCGAAGGAGATAAAAGTTGACCGAGCACAGCACTCTAAATCAAAACGACAAATGACTATTAGATAGCTTCAGCGATTATCGGTTGGGAAAGGGCGATGGGGAGTATTGAGCGGATGTTCGATCCAGAGACCGTTGCCGTGATAGGTGCCACCGAGCGTGAGGGATCGGTCGGGAGGGCCATAATGGAGAATCTCATATCTTGGAAGGAGGAGAGGGAGATTTTCCCCGTAAACCCGAATCGAGAGAAGGTTCTGGGGCTGAAGTGTTATCCGAGCATAAAGGATGTGCCGAAGCATGTGGATCTCGCGATAGTGGCCGTCCCAGCAAAGATAGTTCCGAAGGTCGTCGAGGAATGCGGTGAGGCTGGAGTGGATGGAGTGGTAATAATCTCAGCAGGATTCAGGGAGGTTGGGGAGGAGGGGAGAAAGCTTGAAGAGCAGATAGAGAGAATTAGGGAGAAATATAATCTGAGGATTCTTGGCCCAAACTGCTTCGGGTTCATAAGACCTCACATAAAGCTTAACGCAACCTTCTTGAGGAAGATGCCCGAACCTGGTCAGATAGCCTTCATCTCTCAGAGTGGGGCCCTGGGATCAGCCATACTCGACTGGGCGATAGCAGCCCACGTGGGCTTCAGCATGTTCATCTCCCTCGGATCGATGCTCGACATAGACTTCGGAGACCTAATAGACTATCTTGGAGAGGACCCCTACACGAAGAGCATCCTAATCTACATGGAGGGGATAGAGAATATTAAGAGAGCTAGAAAGTTCATGAGCGCCGCCAGAGGATTCGCGAGAACGAAGCCGATCATAATTCTAAAACCTGGAAAACATGAGGCTGGAGCGAGAGCGGCGAGATCGCATACAGGGGCCATGGTTGGGAGCTTCGAGGTCTATGACGCGGCATTTAAGAGAGTCGGGGCCATCAGGGTCGATGAGATAGAAGACCTGTTCAACTGCGCAAGCGTCTTAGACTCAAGGTATCTTCCAGCAGGCCCTAGGCTCGCGATAGTGACAAACGCCGGCGGCCCAGGGGTGATCGCCGCAGACGCCGTGATAGATTACGGTGGGGAACTCGCGAAACTTTCAGATGAATCCATGAATAAATTGAACGCGATCCTCCCACCTCATTGGAGTAAGGGAAATCCAATAGATGTCATTGGAGACGCGGATGTCGAGAGATATGTTGATGCTCTAAAAGTGTGTTTAAACGATCCAAACGTGGATGGAATAGTGGTGATCTATACTCCTCAAGGAGCCGCGAAACCCAAGGAGCTTGCTGAGGCGGTGATAGACTTGGCGCTCGAGAAGATTAAACCCGTCCTGGCGGTTTGGATGGGAGGTGGGGCGGAGATAGAGGAGGCAAGGAAACTCTTCTTCAAGAATAATATTCCATGCTATAGCACCCCCGAAGAGGCTGTCAAAACCTATATGTACATGTATAGGTATAAGCGAAACCTCGAACTCCTCTACGAGACCCCGCATGAGCTTTCGATAGATCTAGCCCCTCCAAAACATCATCTCAAGATACTCATTAGAAGAGCCTTAAACGAGGGGAGGGAGGTTCTAACCGAGGATGAGGCCGAGCGCTTCCTAAAGGTCTATGGAATCCCAACCCCGCCCGCTGGTCTCGCGAAGAACGTTGGAGAGGCCTTGATGATAGCCTCTAAGATAGGCTATCCAGTCGCACTCAAGATAATCTCGCCGGACATAGTTCATAAGACCGATGTCGGAGGAGTCATTCTCGGAGTGAGCAATGAAGAGGAGCTTAGGAAGGCGTTTAACAAGATATTGGAGAACATCAGGAGAAATAATCCAGATGCTAGGATCGAGGGGATCTATGTTCAAAAGATGGTGATGGACGCGGACTACGAGCTGATCCTAGGATCGAAGAAAGACCCAATCTTCGGCTCAGTCATACTCTTCGGAGCCGGTGGAGTAGGCGTGGAGGTATTCAGGGATTACGCCCTCGGGCTCCCACCCCTAAACCAAGTCTTGGCCAGGAGGATGATGGAGGAGACGAGGATATACAAGCTGCTGAAGGATGGTCATAGGAATAAGCCCCCTGTAAACCTCGTAAAATTGGAGGAGATAATGGTTAGATTCTCGAACATGATCGTAGACTTCCCTGAGATAAAGGAGATAGACATAAATCCGCTCATGGCCTCAAGAAATAGCTTCTACGCTGTCGATGCGAGAATAATCCTGGATAAGGAGGCTGCGGAGAAGAAGATCGAACCTCACTCAAACCTCGTGATAATGCCCTACCCCGTGAAGTACATAACCCCATACACGTTAAAGGATGGAACACAGGTGTTGTTGAGGCCCATTAGACCCGAGGATGAGCCGCTTGAATTCGAGTTGATCAAGAATCTATCGGAGGAGACGAAGAGATTCAGATTCTTCCAGGTCATCAAGGACATAACACATGAAATGCTCGTCAGATACTGTAACATAGACTATGACAGGGAGATGGCCATAATAGCGGAATACACGGGACCTGATGGGAAGAAGCGGAACGTCGGGGTTGGTAGATTGATAATGGATCCCACTAGAAAGCGCGGAGAGTTCGCGGTCGTGGTTGCGGACGATTTTCAGGGGAAGGGATTGGGGACGAAGCTCATCGACATGACCATCCAGATAGCGGATGAGAGGGGATTGGAGACGATCTATGGGATAGTGATGCCGGAGAACGTCAGGATGATAGAGCTCTGCAAAAAGCTTGGATTTAACATAAGATACACGCCAGAAGAGGTGATCGTGGAACTCAATCTAAGAGGTAGAAGAGTTCCAGAGATCCCGGAGACGGAGATAAGGGCGAGGGCCAAAAAGAGACCCTATCTAAAAATAAGGCCGCCTCCAGAGGCAAAGGCGGCCGAAACAGAAACGCCCGCCGAACGGGCCGAAAAATAGAAGAATGAATATGCGAAGGATAAATATCGGCTTTGAAAGGTTGACGATGGAGGCGGGGGTAGCCAAGCCTGGTCAAAGGCGGCGGGCTCAAGATCGAGGATTGATGTGAAACCCGCTCCCGTAGGGGTTCGTGGGTTCAAATCCCACCCCCCGCATCAACATTTCTGGTAAAGCAGGTCGCATGAAAGAGTTGTGTTGCTGATTAAAAGTTTGATCAGAACGTTTCAAGCCATGCTCGTAGAGTAGTTTATCACGATCCTTATATATCGCGGAAACCCCCCGATGCCGGGGAAGGGGGTTAGAGGTTGCCCTACTGCCGTGAGTGCGGGGCGAAGCTAATCTATGATAGGAGTGCCAAGCTCTATGTCTGTCCCTCATGTGGGTTAACCTATACGACTCAAGAGCTGCTGGTTGAGAGTCAAAGGGCTTTCGAGGAGAGGCTTAAGAGTGGGGAGAGGAAGAGGAAGTATTCAGAGTATCTTGAGTGGTGGTTATCCAAGAAGTAGGGAGGTGATTAAATGGAACTAATATTACATGTTAGGGGAGCGGATTCCGAGAAGTTGAGGAAGATCTTGCTCGAGGATGAGATTGTCTCAAGGGCGAATATCGTGTTTAAGGATGCGAAGGTTCTCGGGAAAGAGGGATACTATGTCAGGGTATTGGGGTCTGAGGAGCAGTGTAAAAAGGCTCTCGAGCTCTCGAAGGACCTAGCCGAGGAAGTGACTGGAGCTGAGAGGGAGAAGGTTGTCTCGATCCTCAGAGAAGAAGATGAGCGGATGCTCTCGGGATTCTCGGGTATCTTTAGATAAAGTGATAAATTTTGAGGAATGCTTGAAGGGGAGCCTCAAGGATGTATACGGTCTTCGTCGTCGGAACAGCTGGCTCGGGCAAATCAACCTTAACATCATCGTTCAGCGATTGGCTTAAGGAGCAGGAGCAGTCAACCCTGCTCGTAAACTTGGATCCAGCAGCCCACTCACTCCCCTATGAGCCCGACGTGGATGTCAGGGATTATGTGGATTATGAGAGGATAATGGTCTCTAGGAGGCTTGGCCCGAATGCCGCCTTGATAGCCTCGATTAGAGAGGTTGCGAGATACGTGGAGGAGCTAAAGGAGGATGTGAGCTCATTCAATCCAGACTTCGTGATAGTGGATACGCCGGGCCAGCTTGAGCTCTTCGCATTTAGGCGCGAGGGCTTGATCCTAGCGGAGAATATAGGGGTTGAGGGCAGGAAGACCATGCTCTTCATCCTAGATCCGATCTTCTGCACAGACGTCAAGAACTTCGTCGCGAGCACGTTTCTAGCGTCCTCGATCTACTTGAGCTTCGGCCTACCCATGATCCAAGTCTTGAATAAGATCGACGCCGTTCCGAGGGAGGATCTTGAGCGAATCCAGGGCTGGAGCGAGTCCATGGACTCGCTCTACGTGGATCTTGAAGATAAGCTTAAAGGCGGGCTCATGATCTTCTCAAGAGAGGTGGCGCAGGCGGTCCACGACATCGTCTCCAGCATCCCGATAATCCCGGTCTCCTCGATAACCATGGAAGGGTTCCCGGAGCTTCACGCAGCCTTAACGAGGATCGTGAGTGAGGGTGAGCTTGAGCTGAGGTGAGCTCGATGAACGATGCAGGCTTCGAGGGATTGGAGGAGAAGATCTACGAGCTTCGGGGAAAGCTTAGGGAGCTGAATCTCAAGATCAGGAATGTTCAGGAAGAGGCTTCAAGCTATGAGGAGAAGAGGGATGAGATCCACGCTAAGATGAAGCCGTTCATCGAGAAGCTTAGGAAGATTAGGGAGGAGGACGCGGATAAGTGGGAGAGGCTCAACAAGCTTAGAGAGACCCTAGCCGAGAAGAAGTCCGAGCTCAAAGCCGTAAAGGAGAAGTATCTTGGAGTTAAGCGCAGGCTTTGGAAGCTTAGAGGGATTAAGGAGACGGTCGAGGAGATCCAGAAGAGGATCGAGGAGCTGGATTGGAGGCTTCAGACCCAGCCCCTACCAAAGGAGGAGGAGAGGAGGATAGGGGAAGCCCTCGAAGTATTACATGTTAAGCTCGTTCAAGCGAGGCAGAAGATGGAGCTTCAAAGGGAGCTTGAAGGCTTAGAGGCCGAGCTTGAGTCTCGTCGAGAGGAGCTTGATCGGATCAGGGAGGAGATAGGCGAGGTTAAGAGCCTCTTAAGCGAGAGGGGTGAGCAGGTTAAGCAGCTGAGGGAGAAGATTCAAGCGCTTAAGCAGAAAGCTGATGAATGGCATACAAAGTATCTTGAGGCCAAGGAGAAGCTCATGAAGCTTGAGGCCGAGAAGATACTCCTAGTATCCCAACTGATCGAGCATCAAAACCTCCTCAAGAAACTGAGGGAGGAGGAGGAGAGGAGGAGGCTTGAGGAGAGGAAGGAGAGGCTCAAGGCCGAGGCCAAGCTAAAGCTATACTCCGGGAAGAAGCTAAGCTTCGAGGAGTTTAAAGCTCTAATGGAGGATGAGGAATGGCTACGCCTACTAACCGGTAAGAAGGCTGAGTAAATACTTATGTGATCAGAGCTCAATATATATGGTGTAGATGGCGGAGACTCCGAAGAAGCTGCTGGTTCTCGTCGTCGATAGAGATAATGATATTGGTAGGAAGACCAATATAAAGACCCCGATCATAGGGTTCGAGGAGAACCTGAAGGCGGCTCAAGCCCTCCTCCTTTCAGACCCGGAGGAGGCCGACGCAAACGCCATGTTCGGCGCCTTGCGAGTATATCGAGAGCTGGCGGAGACCTATGGTGAAGACCATGTGGAGGTTGCAACCCTTGCAGGCGAGGAGAATGAGGGAATAAAGGCCGATATGAAGATAATGAATGAGCTGAATGAGGTTTTGAGGAGATTTAAGGCGGATGGATGCATCTTCATAAGCGACGGCGTAACAGACCAGTTCGTAACACCTCTAATCACCTCTAAGATCCCGGTGGTCTCGATCAAGAGGATAGTCGTGAGGCATAGCGAGTCCGTTGAGCAGACATGGCTGGTCTTGGGAAGATATTTCAAGCTATTATTCACGGAGCCTAGATACTCTAAGATCTTCTTGGGGGTTCCGGGGATAATAATGGCCATCGTCGGAATACTCTACATGATAAATATCGCCTCAATACCCCTAATGCTCTCAGCGATCGGAATATACTTCATCCTAAGGGGGTTCGGCGTAGATCAGAGGATAGGTGGGGCGGTCAAGAACTTCATACAAGTCTTTAGGATGCCGGCCTACGCCCAGCTCAGAACCTTCGCCGCCTTCACGACATTCATCCTCTTCATCACGGGACTCTACATGGGATATATAACGACCATAGACGCCGTCTACGCCAAGTATCCAAACCCCCCTGATCCATTAACCTATACTTGGTGGTGGCTTGATAAGGCGCCGTTCTTAATAGGCTCATTCATCTCAGGCTCTGTGGATCTCGCCGCGATCGCGTTATTGATAACCATCTTAGCGAACATCGTATACTATCTGTTCTCGCGGAATCCGAGGATCTGGGGAGCTATTAGGGGAGCCGTATTGCTCCTCTGGATCTGGGCATTATTGAAGAGGGCTGGCGTCATCCTGATAGCTGGGGCAACGGGTGGGTTGGAGAATCCACAAGTCTTCTTATTGGCGATAATAGCGATCCTAGGAGTCGTTACCTTGACCGTGACTCTGATAGTCACCCGAATGCTGAGGAGGATGTATTCGAAGTACTTTAGGAGGAAGGCATAGAAATTAAGTTTATTATCGAGCACCTCAACATCCATCTCGATGCAGATCCTCGAAAAATTGCTGAAAATCTTTGGAGTCTACAAATTATATGAGAAGTGGCTTGAGGAGACCATTAAGAAGGGTGAGATCCCAATTCACATAGCGGTGATCATGGATGGAAATAGGAGGTGGGCGAGGAAGAAGGGGTTATATCCATGGCTAGGCCACAGGTTTGGAGCGGAGAAGGTGGATGAGCTCATCGATTGGTGCATAAATCTTGGGATAAAGGTGATAACGATCTATGCTTTATCGACTGAAAACTTCAAGAGATCTAAGAGAGAGCTGGAGGAGATATTCAGGTTGCTGAAGGAGAAGAGCTTAGAATATGTAAATGATGAGAGGCTCCACAAGCATGGGATCAGGGTTAAGGTGATAGGGAGAAAGGATTTGTTGCCGAGAGATGTTAGAGATGCTCTTGAAAAGCTTGAGGAGGCGACCTCAAAATACAACAACCTATATCTCAACTTGGCGGTCGCCTATGGTGGGAGGGCTGAGATAGTTGATGCATCGAAGAACCTCATTAAAGATGTATTGGCTGGAAAGGTGAAGGTCGATGAGATCGATGAAACCATCTTAGAAAGATATCTCTACACGTCGGATATCCCAAACCATGAGCCAGATATGATCATAAGGACCTCGGGTGAGGAGAGGATAAGCAACTTCCTCCTATGGCAGTCGGCTTATAGCGAGCTAGTATTCCTAGATGTCTATTGGCCTGAGTTTAGGAAGATAGACTTGATGAGAGCTATTAGAATCTATCAGAAGAGGCAGAGGAGGTTCGGCGTATAATCTCCTTCACCCTAATACGGGGTTAACGTGTAGGGGGCTGAGGTCAACTTTCTCACACCATCCTTCTCGACCAGCAAGGTATCCTCAAGCCTAACCCCAAACTTCCCCGGGAGATAGATTCCGGGCTCGATGGTTATGACCATATTCTCTTGAATCATCTCTTTGCCGATCTTCGAGATTTTGGGAGGCTCGTGAATCTCTATCCCAACCCCATGGCCCAAGCCGTGGATGAAGCGGTCGGCGTATCCCATCGCGGCGAGTCTATCATAGACTTTATCGTAGAGGGCTGATGAGAGGGTCCAGGGCTTTACGGATTCCTCGGCGAGGTTCTTAGCTTCTAAGACCATCTCATAGATCTTCAAAACTTCTTCGGGTGGATTCTCACCTATATAGAAGGTTCTAGTCATATCTGAGCAATATCCCTCGAAGACCGCTCCAAGATCCACGACGACGACATCTCCCTCCCTCATAACCCTGCTTCCAGGAGCTCCATGAGGCATAGATGACCTAGATCCTGAGGCCACGATTATGTCGAAGGCTGCTCCATCGGCTCCAAGCTTGAACATCTCCTCCAAGACCTCCGCCTTAACCTCCGACTCCATCACCCCATCTTCGAGCATCTCGCTCGCCAAGTCCATGGCCTTCGACGCTATATCGCACGCCCTCTCGATATTCTCTATCTCCGATCTATCCTTGATCATCCTGAGCTTCCAGACTATCTCCGAGGCTGGCTTGAGGGATTCATGGCTCAATAATGCTGAGAGCCTCAAGTAATCCTCCGCATTTAGGGAGTCGAATCCAAGTCTAGACTTGACCTCCTCTGGGAGACCCTCGATCACGTTCTCCACCCTAGCCGTCATGCTGAGCTCCTCGACCTCAATCCCCCCTCGAACATAGGTTTTAGCGGCCTCAAAGTCAAGTGGATAGACGTAGAGCTTCGGCTCCCCATTCAACGGCACTAAGAGGTATCCAGGTCCCCTATAACCCGTGAAGTAGAAGATGTTCGCCTTGGAGCATATTAAGACCGCTGAGAGCTCATTCTCTTGGATTAAGTCCATCAACCTACTAATCCTATTCTTCCACACGCCGCTCATCTCGTCCAAACCAACTATACATAAAGCTTATTTAAGGCTGAGGCCAAGGGCTTGGAAATACTTAGAAAACTTTTAGGTATGACTTTAAGCGGCCTCGATGAAAACACTTTAACACCTTGCTCAACCCATTAGCCGTAACCAAGAGATGGTCTTCATAAAGAGGCTGACGATCCAGGGATTCAAGTCATTCGGGCCTAGAAGGACCTCGATAACCCTAGAGAAGGGGTTCATGGTGATAACGGGGCCTAATGGGGGCGGGAAGTCGAATGTCATGGACGCCATAAGATTCGCCTTAGGCGAGCTCAGCGCCCACAACCTAAGAGTTGGCAGGATGGCCGAGCTCATCCATGATGATCCTAGGACAAACTACGCGAGGGTCTCGATAACCTTAGACAACTCTGAGAGGGTCTTGCCGATAAACTCACCCGAGGTTACGGTGGCTAGGAGGATAGATCGGAGCGGTGAGAGCACATACTTCCTCAATGGGAGGCAGGTTTCGAGGAATGAGCTTTTAACGATCCTCTCGATGGCGAACATAAAGCCATCTGGATTCAACATAGTCCCGCAGGGATCGGTCATCGAGATAGCCGAGATGGGTGGAAGCGAGCTTAGGAAGATGATCGAGGACATATCTGGGATAAGCGACTATGAGAGGAGGAGGGAGGAGGCGGAGGAGCAGCTCGCAATAGCCGAGAAGAATCTCGCGATAGCGAAGGCCAGCACGGGCGAGGTCAAGCTCAGGGTTAAGCAGCTTCAAAAGGAGCGCAACCAAGCATATAGGAGGATTCACGTCGAGAGATTTTTGAACTCGATAAAGTCCCTTAAGTTCAAGAGGGGAATAGAGCAGCTGGAGCCGGAGCTATCGTCGATAGATAAAGAGTTGATGGAGCTTGAGGAGAAGTTAAATGAGCTCAACTCTAAGCGATCGAGGATCCTTGAAGAGAAGAGGGCTCTTGAGGAGAGGTGGGAAGAGGACTCGCGTAGGCTGAAGGAGTTTGAGGCAAAGATCGATGGACTCAAACGCGAGAGGGAGAAGATAGCCTCTGAAATAGGCCGGCTGAACACAGCGATCTCCGTCATGGACGAGAGGATTCGGAGGATCTCGGATGAGCGATCATACATCGAGGAGCGGTTGAAGGCCATAGATCAAAGGATCATGGCCATCGACGATGAGATTAAGAAGTCGAGAACATCCCTGGAGACCTTGAAGACAGAGTTTAGCAAGGTTAAGGAGCTGGAGAGACGGAAGGGGGAGGAACTCGAGGTTGCTGAAGAAGCCTTTAGGCGAAAGACCTCCGACCTAAATCAGAGGAGGAAGATTGTTCAGAGAGAGCTGAGGGAGTTGGAGGCGAGGGTGGCTGAAGCTCAAGCCGAGGTCGAGCAACTCAAGCGATTCATCAAAGACTCGGAGAGGGAACTGGATCAGCTATCCAATAAGTCGGCGAAGAACATGCTTAGGGTGGCGGAGTGTCTCAAAAGATTATGCAGTATCGATGAAAATGTAAGGAGTGTTAGGGAAAGACTCCGAGAATCTAGGCTGAAGCTCGAAGGGAGCCTCAGCAGGCTTAAGGCTGCTAGGAAGCTTGAGATAGAGCTCGATGAGCTTCTCAAGAAGGTCAGCCTCTCAGGATTGATAAAGGGGATTAGGAGAAGAGAGGCGCTCCTCGAAGAGATTAGATCGGCTGGAATTAATGGAGTCTATGGATTCCTAGATGACGTGATCGAAGCCGATGAGAAGGTTTTCGAGATGCTCGAGGCTGCGACCGATGGATGGATACACGCCCTCATAGTCCAAGACCTCAACCTCGCCTTAAGACTTGCCGAGATCCTCAGAGACTCTGGAATAAGTTTGAAGCTATTGCCGTTGAACGTCGCTGAGATGTGCGGCGGATCTAGAAGATCGAGGTCCATGAAGCTAAGGTTTAGGTCTGATTGGGCTGAGAAGGCGTTGGCATATCTCTTGAGAGGGGTTAGATTCGACCTCGGCGTCAAGATTCCGAGAATAGGGGAGAAAATCGTGTCTTCAAGCCTAGTGATCCACCCAGACCTGAGGGTAGAGGTGAATCCGGGTAGGGGGGCGTTGCTTGAAAGTCTCTTGACGAGAGAATATCTGAGGTCGATCAAGATCTTAGAGCAAGTAAAGAGAGAGGTGATGAAGCTTGAGGAAGAGGCCAAGGAGTTCGGCAAAATCATCCAAGACTACGAGAGGGAGATCGTGGAATTGGAGGCCGAGAAGGAGAGGCTTGCGCAAGAAGCTTGGAGCGAATATGTCTCAGCCTCAGAAGCGATTCTAAGGGAGATCGAGGTCTATTCGAGGATGAAGGAGATGGAGGCTGAGATCCTAGAGGCTGAGAAGAGGAGGACGGATGCCGAGGAATCTATGGAGAGGTTGAGGATGGATGAGCTTGAGAAGGAAGAGGAGATCGTTGAGAGGCTTAGGGAAGAGGTGGACTCTAAGAGAACGGAGTACGAGGAGGTGAGGGTGAGGAGGGTTGAGATGGAGACCATGTTAACGCAGGTTAAGAAGCATCTTGAGAGACTTGAAGATTCTAAGAGGAAGCTTATGGAGGAAAAGATCAGGCTAGAGGAGCGGATGCGGAGACTTGACCATGAGTCGGGAGATGCGTTGATGGAGAATGAGAGGAACACCAAGATCTTGGAGAAGCTTGAGGAGGAACTTGAGAGGAAGAACGCCGAGCTAAGCGAGCTGATAAGCCTCTCGAAGAATTTGTCGGAGAAGATAAGCAGTTATTCGCATAAGCTCAGAGAATACGCACACGAGCTCGATGAAATCGGGGCAGAGTATCAGAGCCTATCATCGAGGATGGGGTCGCTAAGGGTTAGGAGAGCTCAGCTTGAAGCAGAGCTCAGTAGGCTGAGGGAGGGGCTTGAGGAGCTCGGAGGCCAAGAGCTTGAGCTACCGGAATTCGACCAAGAACTATTGGGGAAGATCTTGGCAGGGTTGGGGGAGGAGCTTAAGGAGCTTGAGATGATCAATCAGCTCGCCCCAGCCCAATATGAGGAACTCATCCAAAACTATAAGCTGAGGTCTATTAGGATTAGGGAGCTTGAGGAGGAGAGGGAGAAGATAATCAAGTTCATAGAGTGGGTCGAGGGGGAGAAGAAGAGAGTCTTCCTCGAAACATTCGACAAGGTTGCAGAGGCATTCGAAGTCTTCTTCAACAGGCTGACGGGTGGGCAGGGATGGCTTAGACTTGAGAACCCAAACGACCCATTCAGCGGCGGGGTCGAGATGATTCTGAGATTCCCAGGAAAATCCGCGAGAAGCGTTAGGGCTGCAAGCGGCGGGGAGAAGTCGGTTGCGGCGGCCGCCCTACTCCTAGCCCTCCAAGGCTTGACGCCGGCGGACTTCTACATCTTCGATGAGATCGACGCCCACATGGACCTACAATATAGTAGGAGGTTGGCTGAGCTCTTCAAGGAGATGGCTGAGAAGACTCAGATAATAGTGATAAGCTTGAAGGATGTCATGGCCGAGAAGGCGGATCAATTGATCGGAGTCTATAATAGGAGTGGCGAATCGAGGGTGGTGAAGCTTAAGCTCGAGGAGGTGGTTAAGGCTGGCTGAGAATAAATCCATGATAACCATCTGGGATAATCCGGAGTGGAGGATCCTATTCGACGTCACGAGGCTTGAGAGGGTTAAGCCATGGCAGATAAAGCTCGCGGAGATAATCGAATCCCTGATGAAGGAGCTTAAGACCATCGGGCTAATAGACTTTCACTCATGTGGAGTGGCGGCATACTCCGCCGCAACAATTCATAGGATGAAGACGGAGCGATTATTGAAGCTCGATGTTCCGAGAACTCCTAGGGAGAGGCCGAACATGGTTCTCCCTCCGCCGGTCAACCTACCATTGATCCCAGACTTCATGATCACTACCATGAATGAGCTGGTTGAGGCGCTTCAAAAGCTCCTAATGAGGAGCAAGGAGAAGGCGGTTAAGGAGGAGAGGCCGCCGCTCGAGGGATTTGATGTTAAGTTCGATGAGTTCTTGGTTAAGCTTGAGGAGGAGCTTGAAAACTTCATCTCATCTCTGAGGAGGAGGTTTGATGGCCGCGAGTTCATCCCAATCTCAGAGCTTATAGAAGATGGCGATAGACATGAGATAGCTAGGAGGTTCATCCTACTCCTCTTCACGGCCGCTAGGGGGTTGGTGGAGTTCATTCAAGATGATGAGATGAGGTTGATAGGGGTGAGGTGGATTGGAGGATCTGGGAGAGCTTAAGGCAAGGGTCGAGGCGATACTCTACGCATCGGCGAGGCCGATCCATCTGAGAATGATCATGAGGGCGTGTGAGACCAGATCCAAGAAGCGCGTCCTCAAGGCCATAGAAGAGCTCAAGAAAGACTATGAGAATAATGGAAGAGCCTTAGAGCTGTTGGAGCTTCCGGGAGATAGATATTATCTCAAGCTTAGGCGGGAGTATATGGAGCTGGTGAGGAGGCTGATCAAGAAGCCTGTTCTAAGCAGGGGCGTTATGAGAACCTTATCCTTCATAGCCTACCATCAGCCGATCGAGCAGAGCAGGGTCGCAGCGATGAGAGGTGGGGCGGCCTACAAGCATGTGAAGATCTTGCTGGAGAAGGGGCTGATAGACGCCGAGAAATCTGGTAGAACCCTGATCTTGAGGACGAGCCAGCTCTTCGCAGACCTCTTCGGAGTCGAGAACAATCCAGCCGCGATAAGGCGGAGGATAAGAGCCCAGCTCAAGTCATCTGAGAAGGAATCTGCGGGAAAGATCATAAAAATTTGAAGAAAGCTGATCATCCGATCTCCTCGACCGCCATCTCATCTCCCCAGAGAAGTTCCACAGAATTCCTTAGGTTTTAATATAGGCTTGGAGCGGGAATATCCGGTTAGAGATGCCTCAATGGCACAGCGACCTCCATAAGCGTAAGCCCACGGGTGGAAGGAAGAGACCGTATAGAAAGAAGCGTAAGTACGAGCGGGGCGGAGACCCGGTCTTAACGGTTTTGGGCGAGCGGAAGGTTAAGGAGAAGAGGACTAGGGGAGGTGGGGTGAAGTATGCCTTGGCCTCAGACTCCTATGCGAACGTATTAGATCCGAAGACCAAGACCGCGAGGAAACTCAAGATCCTCAGAGTCTTATCGAATCCGGCCAGCAGAGACCTTGAGAGGAGAGGGGTGATAACCCGAGGGGCGATAATCGAGACCGAGGCGGGTAAGGCGAGGGTGACCTCAAGGCCTGGACAGGATGGGGTCATTAACGCGGTCCTAATCGAGTAGGTGGTTCGATGATTAAGAGAAAGGGATACATTATATGGCCCATATACTTCGATAGCTCGGCTTCGCGATCGATCTGTAGAAGGGTTCCATTAAGGCTTGCGGTGAAGAATCCAACCGCGGAGGAGATAGCGTCGGCTGCCAAGAAGTTGGGCTGGAAGGTTGTGGTCGAGGAGGGAAGCCATCCAGCGGCTTGGTGGCAGAAGACTGGGAAGGTTATGGTTGAGCCGGATAAGCCCATGAAGAAGAGCGAGGTCATAAAGCTGATCGCATCAAAGCTCAGGGAGATGAAGTGATGAGAAGGAGGAGGCTGAAAAGGATAGGGAGGATTCGAGGGATAGTTGAGGGGCGGATAGTCGTCGAGGGAGAATTTCTCCCAAGGCTTGGAGAAAAGGTCTATGACTCATCGCTAAACGAGGTTGGAGTAGTCTTAAGTATACTTGGGCCGAAGAACAAGTTCTTCATAGAGGTTAAGCCCTCGAAGGTGGAGGAGTGCTCGATTGGAGAGCCGCTCTACATAATTGAAAGGTGAGGGGTTCAAGATAATCCTCAGGTGCTCTCAGGATAGGACTTTGAGAACATCTTAAGATCTTTGGTTCGATGGAGCTAATAGGTCGTGGAATTTAGGCCATGGTGGATTGGAGAGGGTCTGCCCGATCTGCGGGAGCATGGAGATAGTCGAGGATAGAGTAAATGGAGAGATAATATGTGGTGTATGCGGCCATGTATTGGATAAATTTCCAAGTCAGGGACCTGAGTGGAGGGCTTATGGATATGGTGATAGGATTAGGCGTGAGAGGGTTGGCGCACCCCTAACCCCCCTGCTCCACGACTTCGGATTCTCCACGAAAGCTCCGAGAGATCTCGTTAGAAGAGGCCCTAAAGATAGGAGAATGATTAGAGTTCTGTCTCAAATCCATGGATTGGCCTCAAGCATGGGGCTGCCGAACGTGGTCGCGGAGACCGCCGCCTTAATCTATAGGAGGGTTGAGAAGCTCGATCTTCTAACGAAGAAAATGTATGGGATTATTCCAGCGGCCTCACTTTACCTCGCCGCGAGGATTCACGGGATTCCGAGGATGGTTAGGGAGTTTTCAGCGATCTCTGGAGTTGATGAGAAGTCGATCTTAAGATGCTGTATGAAGCTTAGGTTAGGCTTAAGGCTCAATCCTCCGAGAGTCCAAGACGCCTACATCTCAAGGTTCGTCAAATCCTTGGGCTTGGATGGGAGGGTTGAGAACCTCGCGAACACCATACTCGACATGGCTAAGAGGCTCAACCTCACTCAGGGAAGAAGCTCTAGGCCCATGGCCGCGGCGGCGATCTATATCGCGGCTAAGGTCCTCAATATGCGCGTGAGCCAGAGGAGGTTGGCGAAGATCGCTGGGATAAGCCCCGTGACCCTTAGGAGGAGGTATAAGGAGATTCTGAGGAATGTCGGCGGAGTCGATGGAGTCTTTCGATGACTATATAAGAGGGCTTAGCGAAAATATTGTCGAGAGGGGTGCTTTTTGCCTCAAAAGCTCACAAACCTTGAGGAGAGGGCCATAAGGCTTCTGCTCAAGCATCAGAAGGAGGGTCTGCTTCAATCGGAGCTTTGGCATAAGCTTGGGGTCACGAGTAGGGAGGGGTCGAGGATCGCTATCAAGCTTGAGAAGAAGGGGATGGTTAAGCGGGTTAAGGAGTTCGCGAAGGATAGGTGGACTAGGAGGCTCATCCCCCTCATACGCGAGGTCAAGCTAGATCCCATCAGGGGAGCTCCATGCCTCTCATGCGAATATGAGCATATCTGTGGGAAGGAGGGAAAGATTAGGCCTGAGAACTGTCCAAAGCTTGAGAACTGGGTTCTCGAATCCTATCGCAAAAGCTTGAGGAAGTCCTCTAAGAGATAGGTTTAGACGAGCTTCCCCAAACCTATTAGATAGAGTTCCGAGCTACCCCTCCTCGTCGCCTTAGGGATAAATCTCCTAACAACCTTAAACTCCTCTCTAAGCCTCCGCTCAAGCTCATGGAGCTCGCCGCATTCAAGAGCCTTCAACATAACAGATCCGCCCCTCTTAACGAGTTCTCTCGCGATCTCATAGGATCTCTCGGTTAACTCAATCTGCCTAAGCACATCTATATCCCTTACCCCGCTGAAGCTTGGGGAGGCGTCTGAGATTAGGAAGTCGGCGGACTTTTCACGCAAGATCTTTCTGACCTCGGAGACCACGTCATCCTCTAAGATGTCTAGCTGGAGGGTTACGATGTTCTGCTCATCAAACCTCTTAAACTTCCTCCTATCGACCGCTATCACTAACCCCTCAGATCCAACCATCCTAGCCAATGCTTGCGAGATTCCGCCGGGCCATGCGCCTAGATCTACGGCGATGTCCCCCCTCTTCACCAATCCATACCTCTTTTGAGCCTCTAGGAACTTATAGGCCGCCCTAGACCTATATCCCTCCTCCCTCGCCTTCCTCCTATAATGATCCCTTCCAGCCTCCTGAATCCACCTATTAGTCGGCAATCCAAGAAGAGGCGGATTCTTCAGCTCTTAAGTTTAAGCTCTTTGAATAGCTTCACGATCGTGGATGGCGGCGCGTCGGTCTTAAACCCGCTTGGATCTATGTGGGTGACGGTTGCCCTATATCCCATGGCTCTAAGCTCCTCGATCACCTTCCTCGGCTTGATGGGAGACTGCTTAAGCACCTCGGCCACGTAGTTAACCGGATAGTATCCTATGATCTCCGAGTCCTCGGCGCTCAGATATCTGAGGAGCTTCAAGACATCGCGATATATCTCCTCCTCGTCTAAGGCGCATCTATACATCTCCTCGACCAGATCTTTATCCGACAACCCACCTATCCAGAGTGGGCCGATGGGGCTTAGCTCCACACCACATTCAACACATCTCATCACGGGCTTCTCACTCCTTCTAGCCGTATAGATCCTCATACACTTATGACAATAGGAGATCCATCCAACCTGCTTAAGTTGCTCCTTTGCCTTCGTGATCCCCCTATCGACAGCCGTGAACACCTTAATGTAATGGTCTTTCTGGAAGGAGAGGATGGGCTTCGCGGCGAGCCCCAATCTCGCGGCGGTCCTAACCATGAAACCCGCCAGAATCCTTAAGGCAACCTCCTTCGAGAACGGGGTCTTCGAGACGATGACATCATACTTCCTAAGACATGAGGCCGGCTTTGCGCCGGTTAAGGCCGACATATCCGTCGCCGTCGCGCTCAATATTCCTCCCCTATCACATCCCCTGAACCCATTCTCCATGAACTTTGCGGGTGATCCAGCTGGATCTATATCCACGTAATTATATCTCGGCCTCCCCCTCCCACACATGGAGAGGAGCTCGTTCGCATCTAAGTTCATCGGCCTAACATATTCTCCAACATCATTCAATTCGATGTTCAGTTTCATGAGTTCATAGGCTTTCTTTGAGATATCGTTCGCCACAACCTCATCCACAACATCGGTCTCCAAAACTAGTCTAATGCTCCTCACACCCGTCCCAGCGAGGGGCTCGCAAACTCTGATTTTCTTATCTTTGAAGAAGGTCTTCGTGAAGAGTATGGCCATGTCGCGGTTTGGCTTGGAGACAGGGTTATAGAATACTGGGAGGCTTGTCGGGGCATATCCCTTCTCGCTTGGAAGCCTTGGAGCATAGAATCTGGCCTTACCCTCAACCCTAAGCTCGACCTCGTATCCAAGCCTCTCAACGACATCCCTCATCTCTTCCCCAAAGCCTCCAAGATCCTACCGACTATGATCCTCGGAACTTCATTTCTATTCATCTGATTCAGGGTTATGAGGTTGTCTCCAGCGAGCCTCCTAACCTTCATCGCGAGCTTGTCCCTAGATCTATAATGGACGGTTAAGACGGCATGCTTATCTGAATTCAATAACCTTTCAACCGCATCCCTAAATTTTCGGCTGAAGAGCTCCATAGGCCCAACCTCGTCGACGACGACTACATCAGCATCTCTAATCCCGTCAAGTATGGCCGAGACCCCGATCCTCTCGAGATTCGCTAGATTCACCCTATATCTTCCAAGCCTTGGCCCATCTCTCAGATTTACGTGGGCGAGTATGCCCTCCCCTCCACCAATCCTCTTAACCATGAATCCAACCCTCCTCCCACTAACCCTCATCTCCTCCGTATACATCCCATCGACCTCGACGCCCCTGTTCTTGAGTTCCTCGACTATCTTTAGGATCGCCGTGGTCTTCCCGCATCCAGGTCTGCCGGTTAAGGCGTAGAGTATGCGGTTACCGCCTCTCCTCTCCATCCCCAACTTGAGGGGATTTCATCTGGTTAAAAATCATCCCCTCTCTAAGGCTTTTGAGAGGATGGATCTCCTCTCCTCAAGTTCTTGGCCTATGGTCTTGATCGGGATTATCGTGAGGCTCTTAGAATCTTGATCATACTCCATCTTCGCCTCGATCTTGAATACGTCCCTCAAATTCTCCTTAGTTAAAACCTCTATGGGTCTCCCGATGCCCTTAATCCTCCCACCATTTATCAGGATAATCTTATCGCTGTATCTCGCGGCGAGGTTTAGGTCGTGGATCGCGCAGATTATCGTCAATCCAAGTTTCTCGACCAGCTCCTTCAAGAGGTTCATGATCTCGATCTGATAGCATACATCTAGATTTGATGTGGGCTCGTCTAGGAGTAGGATTCTCGGCTCTTGGGCCAAGGCCCTCGCGATCAAGACTCTCTGCCTCTCACCCCCGCTGATCTCCTTGATCGATCGTTCGGCGAGATGTAGGGTGTTCGTGAGCTTCATCCAAAACCTAACCTTCTCCTCATCTATCTCCCTCTCAAGTGAGAGCTTCCTGAGATATGGATATCTCCCCATCATGACGACATCGAAGACCTTTAGATCGAAGCTTAAGTCGGCTGTCTGGGGAACAATCGCGAGTTCTCTCGCAAGCTCCTTTGGATCTAGCTCGGAGATACGCTTACAGTCCAAGTAAACCGATCCAACCTTAGGTCTCAAGATTCCATCTATGATCTTTAGGAGCGTCGTCTTCCCAGATCCATTCGGCCCGATCAACCCTATGAACTCCCCCTCACCAGCCTCGAAGCTTATCTCATCCAAAACCTTTCTCGCCTCATAATAGAATTGGACTCTGTCGACCTTCAGCCTCATGGCCTCCGCCTCCTCAACAGGTAGATGAAGAACGGCGTCCCAGCCAGGGCGGTTATCACCCCAACTGGAAGTTCCAGTAAGCATCTAGCGGCGGCATCCGCCCAGACCAAGAATATTCCACCTGCTAAGGCTGATGATGGTATCAATATCCTGTGATCTGGCCCGACGATCATCCTCATTATATGCGGCATCATCAAGCCTATGAAGCCTATCGCTCCGGCGAAGGAGACGGCGGCGCTCGTTATCAGGGATGCGAGGATCGGCAAGAGTTTTTCAACGAGCTTCACGTTCACCCCTATCGATTGAGCGGTCTCCTCCCCAAGTAGTAGCGCGTTCAGATCCTTTGAGAAGATGAATGTTATGAGTATCAGCGTGAGGATTATCGGGGCGATCACCTCGATCTTAAGCCAATCAGCACCCCATAACCCGCCCATTATCCAAAGAAGTATGGTGTGTGCGTCTCTGCTAAGGGTCCAGATGATTATCGAGAGGATTGCTGAGAATAGGTAGTTCACGGCTATCCCTGCGAGTAGAAGGGATCCTACCGTAAACCTGCCGCAGAGCTTGACGATATTATAGACCAAGATTATCGCCGTCAACCCACCCATGAATGCGGCCAAGGGGGTCGTATATACTCCCATAAACGCGGGTAGAAAGGTTATGGATAGGGCTGCTCCGAGCGACGCCCCTGAGGAGACCCCGAGCACGTATGGCCCGGCCAAAGGATTTCTGAACAATCCCTGCATGATCGCGCCTGCCACGGATAGGGCCATGCCGACGAGTATTCCGAGGAGTATTCTCGGAAGCCTTAGCTGGAGGATTATCTTCATATGCGGCTCGCTGAACCCGCCGACCCTCAATCCAAGTTTATGCAAGATTATCGAGATTATCTCGGCTGGGGGGATGTAGACGGGCCCTATCGCCGTCGCCGCTATGATGGTCAGGCATAGACCTATGGCCAGATAGGTTAGAACCGCCCTCCATCTAAGCAATCTACGTTTAAGTAGCCCTATTTCTCCAAGCCTGGCCTCGAGGATCTCTTGAGACTCCCCGCTCATCCCCGACTACCATTAAGCCTTCTTTACCTTATGGTATGCGTATGCCACCGAGGCCAAGGAGATTATCAACGCTATGATCGAGAGGACTATCGATGCCGTGGCCAAGCCGTTAAGCGAGCCTACTTGTTCGCCGAGCTTTGAGACCTCTCCCGAGAGCTTTGCGATCTCAGATGAAGTGCTGGATTCGAGCTTATCGAGATCCTGTTTGAGGGAGCTTACGTCGGAGGTCATCGAGTCCAGCTTGGATGAGATCGGCGAGATCACCTCACCCACATAGCTTCTCATGGATTCCTCGATGGATTTTCTCGCCTCGCTCATAATCTCCTCGCTCGTCGGAGAGACTTCGATAGACCTCGATAAAGATCCAAGTCTCACCTCATACGTCCCCTTCCTCTCGACGACGAATGTGAAGTTCAGTAACCTCTCCTCACCTGGGCCTAGTTTGACAGTCTTTGAGATGGTTTTTCCATCGACGCTCAGCTCCACGTTCTTCTCTCCCGCGACCATTCCAGGATTCTTCACCAAGGCGTAGACTGTTATGAGGTCTCCGACGATCGCCCTCCTCGGAGCTATCAGATTCTCGACCTTGTAGACCTTGCTCCAAATCTCTGGATGTAGGGCCTTGACCACCATCTCGAAGAGTAAGGCTACCCTAGGCCCAGGCCTGCTGATTATGTCTGGATCTATCGGGATGACCTCTCCATGTATCAGCCCCTCCTCCTTCATCTTCATTACCCCCTCATAGATGAGCTCCTGCCCATGCTTGTATGGGACGATTATGTAGTCCGGATCCCTCGCGACAAGTTCTTCATCGCTTACAGAGGCCCACCAATTCTTATCTGCGAAGACGTTTCTGCCCCCGGCGTGCTCGATTATGTCGTGGATGTATGTTCCGTTTCCGGCGACCCAGAGGGGATTCACCCAAGCTATCTCAGCTACATCGACCCTCTCGACCCCCTCAACCCGCTTCTCCCAAAACGTTATCCTGTTCTTGAGTTTCTCGACGAGCTTCGAGGCGGCGTCATCGGCCCAACACGCCTTTCCAATCAACTTAATATCATCATATACTCCTTGGATGGTCTCAGATGTCTTGACGACTATGATCGGTATTCCAGCGTCCTCAATCTTCTTAACGAACTCGGGTTTCAAGAGGTTGTGGCCTATAACGAGATCGGGGTTTAATCCGATGATCTTCTCTAAGCTTGGGTCGGTGTATCCCCCTATGACCGTTATCTCACCCTTACCGACCTTCTCCAAGACCTCGGGTGGGTAGTTGCAGTATCTGGTTACGCCGACAACCCTATCCCCCAAGCCTAGGGCGAAGAGGATCTCGGTTATGCTCGGAGCTGTAGAGACTATCTTCGTGGGCTCACGCGGAATCAGAACTTCTCTTCCAAAATCGTCTACAACGGTTACTCCCTGCTCCTGCGCGGATACTAGGCTTAGTGGGGCGAGTAGGCTGAGGATCAATAATAAGAGGAGGATCGAGGTAGCCCGCCTCATGTGCATCGGGTGTTAATTGGTTTCGGGAAATATAAGGGTTGGATGATCCATCCAAGCAATCAAGCCTAAAAACAGCGAAAACAACCCATCATACATGCCCGTCAAGCGAGTTGGGCCGGGTGAGAGGCTAAAGGGTAGGAGGGTTGCGATTATAGCGGCGAACGAGTTCGAGGACATAGAGTTACTATATCCCCTGATAAGGCTGAGCGAGGAGGGAGCCGAGGTCGCGGTCGTGCCTATAATGAGGGGAAGCCATCCAAGACCCGTCGCCCAGAAGCCCGTGACGGGCCGCTATGGAACCCCAATCCCCTTCGGATTCCTTAGAGACGGTGAGAGGCATGTCATCATGAAGCTCGATGAGATCGATCCAAAGGAATTCGACGCCCTAATAATCCCAGGTGGATTCTCACCCGATAGACTTAGGGTGATTCCAGAAGTCTTGAAGCTTGTTAGAGAATTCCATGAAGAGGGGAAGCTTATCGCGGCGATCTGCCATGGCCCACAGGTCTTGATCTCGGCTGGAATAGTCAAGGGTAGGAGGATGACATGTTATGAGGCGGTTAAGGATGACCTCGTAAACGCCGGCGCGATCTACGTCGATGAGCCAGCCGTCAAGGATGGGAACATCATAACCGCTAGGGTTCCAGACGATCTACCCGAATTCTGTAGGCTGATAATAGACTCTCTCAGCCGTTAAAACTCACTCTAGGATCACGAGTTCGAGGGGCGACGTGGGTCTCAGGGGATACATCTGACCCAAACCTCTAGAAACGTATAGGATTTCATCGTCTCCAAGCCTGTAAAGCCCTCTCGTGTAGATCGAGTTCGAGAATATTGTCACCCCTCCCACCACGACCCCGCCGTGAGTGTGTCCGGCTAAAACGATTCTCCCATCGGCGGATTCTGCGGCGTTCGGGTCATGCGTTAGGATCAGATCTCCCCTGATGTTGCTTGGATAATTTCTATCGTCTCTCCAATCGACTCCAAATATCCTACCTATCCTCGTATCGGCGAACTCATCTCTCAGAACCTTGAATCCGAGGTCTTTAAGCATGGCCACGAGTTCTCCAGCCCTCCCACACCAATAATCGTGATTTCCCAAGACCGCATACTTCTCCTCTGCTTCGAGCTGGGATAGGTATCGGCGGACGGGCTTTAAGGAGCTTGTGAACTCATCGATGATATCTCCTCCAAGCAGGATCATATCTGGATCCTCCTCCCCCAAAATCCTCACGACCTCCCGCTCAACCGCTCCAAAATCATGCGTATGTGTGTCGACGATGAACGCGAGCTTCGAGCCCAATCCCATCTCAAGCCTCGTCTTCAATATTCTCCGTGTCTCCAGATATGAGTATAGGGTTGCCGAGGAGATTATGGCCGCCGCCGAGATCAGGAACTCTCTCCTCGACAGCTTCAAGCCGTCTCCACCTCCACTCACTCCTCTGAGAATTCATCCAGCCTGAGCTGGGCGATCTTTGAGAGAGTTTTCCAAGTGGATCTGATGTGCGGGTCTTTGAGGCAACCCCTCCTAAGCCTATCCATGAGATAGCGACGGGTCTTGGGATCGGATGGATAGCCGGAGCCGAAGTCCCCGAGCTCGATTTTCAGTCTCTCGATCAAGCTATCCCTCTCATGCTTCGCGATTATCGAGGCTGCGGATACGATGGGATACTTCTCATCGGCCTTATGCTCTAGGATTAGGGCGCATCTATGATTCATGAGCCTGGAGATGAGATCCCTGAACTCCTCATAGTTCGTCGACGGTAGATCTATGTAGGCGGCATCGGGTTTGAGGGAATTGATTATCTCGGCGAAGACTTTAGCCTCAAGCCTATTAAGTCCCTCCGCCCCACTCCTCTTAGTCGATTTATCGATGGTCTCGGCGTCGAGGGCGACGACCTCAACCTTCTCAGCTTTCTCCCTTATGAGCTTGGAGAGCTGGGCTCTAGCCGTGGGTTTGAGCTTCTTTGAGTCCTTCACCCCAAGCTCGACCAGCTCCTCAACTTCTCTATGATCCATTAGGACGCCCGCTACCACCATCGGCCCTATTACCGCCCCCCTCCCAGCCTCATCTATCCCACAGATCTTCAACTCCTCATCTCCCCACGCTCATCGAGGCTCTGCGAGCTCATGGACTCCATCATGCCAACTATCCCTAGAAAGGATGAAATCTGATTTAATCCCTTTCCCGCATCGCCGCTCCCGGGGAAAACAGACCTTTAAGCAGCTTAATCCTCTTAACACGAGGAAAAGGGTTGATGGACCATCTGATCTATGCTTATCGAGGGGATGAGGCGAGGAGAATCCTCTCATCGGCTAGAGATGGGCGGGTCTTAGGCGTATACTTCATAGGGTCTACGAAGACCTCGACCATACCCGGGATAAGCGTCGCCGGAGCCACGCCCGAACTAACGCTCTACACCCCAGCGGTCGACATGGAATACCTATTCCATGGAAGACCTCTAAGCTTGGATCGGATACCGGTCACCCCCAAGGGGATACCGACGCCCGCCCTGATCACCCGCGCCGCCCTCAACTCTTCCAACATCCCCTTCCTCGTGGTCGATGCCGGATCCTATGTGGAGCCCAAGATACCTCATGTGGATCTTCCGAGTAGGATTGTTGGGGAGAGGATAGACCTCGGCCGAGCCCTCCCCCATGAGGCTGCAAGAAACTTATTCGAGGAGAGCAAGGTCTTGGCCGATGAGCTCGCACGGCTAGCCGAGCTTATAATCTTGGGTGAGAGCATCCCAGGTGGAACCACGACGGCGCTGGGAATTCTGATAGCCCTCGGATATGAGGCGTGGGGGATGATTAGTAGCGCAGCCCCCGAGAACCCACATGCCCTCAAGCAAGAGATCGTTAGGAGGGGATTAAAGAAGTCTGGTGGATTGTCTAGTAGAAACCCGTTCGAGGCGGTGGCCAGGCTTGGAGACCCCGTCCACGTCTCTATGGCGGGCTTTCTGGCTGGAGCGTTAAAGCAGGATGCGAGGGTCATTCTCGCCGGTGGAACTCAGATGGCCGCCGTGCTCGCCATAGCCAAGCACGCCAAAGTATCCTTGGAGGGGAGGGTCTTGATAGGGACGACTAGATGGCTGCTCAGCGATGATTCATCCGATCTAGTGGGCCTCGTGAGGATGATCTATCCAAACACGCCTATCGTGGCATATGATCTAGACTTCTCAAACGCCCCCCACGAAGGCCTGAGATACTATGAGAGAGGCTATGTTAAGGAGGGAGTTGGGGCTGGCGGGACATGTATAGCCGCGGCGGTTAAGGGCGTGGCCCATCAAAGGCTTCTCCACAGCATCTATGAGGAGTATGAGAGGCTCATCAACAAATCTGCCTCAACGAGTGTGGATAGACGCGACCTCGTCGATTGATCATGAATTTGGTCGGATTATCCATCCAAAACTTCTTATACCCCATGTAAGAAGTCTGGACAGGGTGGGGTTTTGAGAACAGCGTCCTTCCTCTACGATTTTCTAAAAGGCCGCATCGAGTTGCCGGAGAGAATTGAAAGGGTTGTCAGCCTATACCCCTCGATAACCGAGATACTCGCCAGCATAGGTTTTCTGGAGAATATAGTCGGAGTCTCCTTCTGGTGTAAGTATCTCATAGAAGAGGTTAAGGGGATTCCATCGGTGGCTTCCGCGACGAAGGTCAATTATGAACGGCTTAGAACCTTAAACCCGGATCTGATATTCGTCTCGACGGGTATCCAGCAGGATCTTGCAATCGAACTCCATCGCCGAGGCTTCAACGTCTATCTGGTGCCTCTTCCCAAGAGTCTCTATGGGATACTTGAGAATGTGATGGTCGTTGGCTCGCTGGTCGGGAGGCGGGAGGAGGCTGGAAAGCTCGTGAAGAGGCTTGTGGATGAGTTGAAGGTCTATAGATATGAAGGGAGGAGAGAGGAGAGGCCGAAGGTGTATGTCGAGCTCTGGCCTGATAGATTTCCCACAACCTTTGGAAGACTGATCTTCATCGACGACCTAATCTACACCGCCGGAGGATTGAATATCTTCTCGAAGACTGTGGGGTTCTTCAAACCGGATTTCGACGAGGTCTCTAGGGGAGATCCAGACCTCATGATCTTTCTCTCTGAGAGGAGGATGGACGCTGAGGAGGTGGAGTCTCTCATCGCGAGACGTGGATGGAATGATATCAAGGCTGTGAGGGAGGGGAGGGTCTGGTGTGCGCGGGAGAAAGAGCTACCTCTCACCCACTCAGGCCCATCCTTCACGCGGACGCTCAAGATCCTGTCTGAAAAGTTTAGGGAGGTGAAGGCTGGTTGAAGAACTCGGTTAAGATTGGTCGAGTGTGGATGAGGGATGTGGAGATCAAGCATCTGCCTTATGATGGTTGAGGGGTGAGGCCTTGCTTAGGAAGGAGATGGTTGGAGAAGATACCTTGATTATAGATTTTGGGGGGAGGGTGAGGGCCCTATCCTCGACGATCATAGGAGGCGGGCTTAGAGAGCTGACGCACGTCATATTTCACAGGGTTGACCCCGACTTCAACGAACCCGACCCAACCCGATACGCCGAGAGCCTCCTAGAAAAGCTAAAGCTCCCGAGGAAGAGCTCCGCGGTATTCTTAACAGCCGTAGATGTCGTGAAGGAGCATATCGAGCTCGAGGTGGATTCGCCGACTAAGATCGCGCTAGTAGCCAGCGTCGGGCTCAGCCACGGTGCATCCATCAGAACCAGAGGGTCTGGGGAGAGGCCGGGGACCATAAACATCCTACTCTTCGTGGAGAAGCCTCTAGCGGATAGAGCTCTCATAGATCTAGCAGGGGTTGTAAGCGGCGTGAAGGCCATCGCTCTAGCGGACCTAGCCCTCTCAAGAGGCTATAATCTGGGCAGGGTCTATGCGACCATAACCGACGCCCTAGTCATAGCCTCTAGGATGGACTCAGAGGATCGGGAGTTCTATGCAGGTCCAGCGACTCCAATAGGATCGGAGGCCGCCAAACTGGTCTATGAGGCGATGATCTCGGCAGGGCTTAAGGGCATGGGCGTGGAGGAGAGGTTTAGGAACATCTTCGGCGTGGACTTGAGCTGGGTCGCCGAGGCGGCTGCCAAGATCTATCGGAGAGCGCCTATCCCAAGCTTATCCGAGGCCGAGGTCGAGAGAGAGGTTGAGACGGAGCTTAGAGAGCTTCTAAGGGATCCGAATATCTGGGCTCTAGCTCTCGCAGCCCGCAACCTAGACTGGCACGGCTTGGCCGGAACACTTCCAGAGCTGAGTCGAGACGAGTATCTGAGCGACTCGAAGAAGATCCTCGCGGATGAGCTTCTCGGGATAACTCTAGCCCTCTACATCAATGGCTGGAAAGCCCTCTTCGCCTATTATTGGATCGACTCGGCCAAGGAGGGGTTTGAGGAGTTTGGGGATAAGCCGATGTTCATGGACGACATCCTCGCATCGCTGATAGGCTCGATCCTGAGCAAGATCTACGATAGACATCTAGGTAGGTGATGGGGGTGAGTTCTCTAAGGATCGTTGTCATGGCGGGTGGGAGGGCTACGAGGATGAATGGGGTTGAGAAGGCTCTACTAAGGCTGAGGGGAAAGCCCCTAATCGAATATGTCTTAGATGCTGCCGGAGAGCTTGGCGGCGAACTCTATATCGCTCCATCGAAGCATACCCCGCTGACTAAGCGTTGGTGTATTGAGAGAGGTGTTCGGATAATCGAGACCATTGGGGAGGGATACTCGAGGGATCTAAGATACGTCGCCTCGAGGGTGGATAGGCCGATCCTCTTCCTACCCGTGGACACGCCCTTCCTAACCGCCGAGCTATTAAACAAGTTCTTGACCGAGGCTTGGAGGAGGCGGGAGAGCCTTATAACGCTCATAGCCGATCGAAGCAACTTCCCGAGGGAGCTTCGGAGAAATCCTCTGAAGAGCCCGATAGGGGTATCGCTTCTCAAGGGCGAGGACTGGAGCTGGAGCGACGTGGTGATGGATAGGTTTCCCGAGCTACTGGATATAGATACTTGGCCTGAGCTTAGGTTTAGCGAGGCGCTGCTTAAATGAGAGTTCATGGTGGGGGAATCTGGAATATATTGGATTTCAGCGTGAACACAAATCCTCTAGGCCCGCCCAAGATTTTGGAGGAAGAGGTTGCTCGTTGCTGTAAGGCCGGCGTATACGGAGCTTATCCGGACTCGAACTATACTGGGCTTAAGGAGGCCATAGCATACTTCCACAGCCTAGACGAGGATCTCTTGGTCGCCTGTAACGGTGCTTCAGAGGCCTTAAGCCTCGCGGTGATAGCTTTGAAGCCGAGAAACCTGCTGGTCGTGAGCCCAAGCTATGGAGACTATGATCTCCTATGCGAGGGAATCGAGGCCAAGTGTAAGCATCTGGTAATGAGGGAAGTGGACGGGATCTTCAAGTTTGATGCGGGTCAGGTGGTTGAGGAGGTCAAGGGTCTCGACGCGGTTACCATAGTGGTCACGAATCCAAATAATCCAACCGGCTTAGTCGTCGATGAGGAGGTTTTGATCGGGTTGGCGGAGGAGCTTGATGGAGAGGCATGGCTTATACTGGATGAGGTGTATGCGGAGCTAAGCGGCCATAAGGGGCTTCTCGGAAGAGGCTTGGAGAACGTGGTGGTCGTGAGGAGCTTCACGAAAGTCTTCGGGACGCCGGGCCTGCGGCTCGGATTCGCCTACACAGCTTCAAAGAAGTTGTTGAGGAGGATGGAGGCGATTAGGCCGACTTGGAACATAAGCTCGATCGCGGAGGCAACCTTTAGGAAGATATTGGTCGAGGCCAAGGAAGAGCTTTGGAGCTTCATAAGGAGGTCGAGCCAATATATCGCGGAGGAAAGGGCTAGGCTCATTCGATCGCTCTCAAGGCTCGGCTACCGCGTATATGGGTCTGAGGCGAACTTCCTCCTCCTAAAGCATCCATGGATAGACTCCCGAATCCTTAGAGATGAATTATTGAGAAGGTATAGGATTCACGTTAGATCCGCGCATACGTTCCGCGGCTTAACTAGGTTCCATACTCGAGTCGCCGTTAGAAAGAGGGATGAGAACGAATTATTGGTGAGAGCGTTTGAGGAGCTTGCTGGAGAAGTTTAAGGGGTTCATGGCCCTCCTATCATTCCTAACGATAATACCGACTGGAGTCCATGATATAGAATCCGCCTCCAAACTCTTCTATCTGACGCCGATAGTAGGCCTGCTCGAGGGATCGATAGCCACGATCCCAATTCTTCTTAACGCGCCGATCTATGTTAAGGCGGCTCTAATACTCGTCGTCTCCTATCTCATCACCGGGTTCAGCCACCTAGACGGCTTCGCAGACTTCGCCGACGCCCTAGGATCTGGGAGGAGCGGGGAGGATGCCCTAAAGATCATGAAGGAGCCGGGGAGGGGCGCAATCTCAACCGCGGCCACAGCCCTACTAATCATAGTCACGTATTCCTCGCTGGTCGCGCTCGTGGCCGAGGGCTGGTGGGATATAATCATACTCTCCCACGTCTCGGCATCCGAGTCCATGTATCTCCTATCCACGGCATCGGCTCCCCCAAGCTATCATGGGCTCAGCAGGGACTTCATAATCGAGTCGAAGCATGGAGCTAAGGTTACGATAAACTTGCTCGCGGTTGGAGCAATCTTCCTCGCGATCGCCTATATCCGCCGAGATACTATATGTCATCAGCTTACGATGATCGCCTCAACCATAGTCGCGGTAATCTATACGCGGGTGAAGTCTCATAGGGTTCTGGGATTCGCGAACGGAGATGTTCTGGGATTTTGTTATGAACTCGCGAAGGCCGCCGCCCTCATATCCTCAGCAACCCTAACATCTCTATGGATAGGGCCATGATCGAGGAGCTTAGCCGAGGATTTGAGGCGATCTTCAGCGCTCTCAAGGCAATTTATCCGCCGAACTTGACGATCGGCTTGCTCGCATTATTGTTCGCGGTCCTCCTAGACCTCCTCTATCCCCGTCATCGAGGTCTGATGCTTAGAGTCCACCCCGTGCATACATGCTTCTTGATGGCTAAGCGGCTTGTGAGACCATATGCTGGAAGGGCTTATGGCGTGATACTGGCCCTCACGTGCATCCTAGTTCACCTAGCTCCGCCCACGGCCATGCTTACAGCAATCCATCTAGCCGAATCTTGGGCTACGCAGATCCTCTGGCTAACCGTGGCAGCATGTATCCTGAAGCTTAGCTTCTCGATAAGGTTGCTGGCCGAGATTGGGCTCAGGGTCGGTAATTGCGCTAGGGTGGGCGACTGGGAGGATGCGAGATTCTGGGCCCAGCAGCTCGTTAGGAGGGATGTATACTCGCTTGACGAGGAGCACGTGCTATCGGCGGCGGTCGAGTCCCTCGCCGAGAGCCTCGTGGACGGGATAGTCTCCCCGCTATTCTATTACCCGCTTCTAGGGGTGATCGGACCATATCTACAGAGGATCATAAACACGCTCGACGGGGCTGTAGGGTTTAGGAGCCGGGAGCTTGAAAGGGTTGGATGGTTCTCAGCCAAGCTCGACACAATAATAAACTATCTCCCAGCTAGATTATCAGCTCTCTACATAATCCTCTCATCGCTGCTACTCGGCCACGACTGGAGAGAGGCCTGGAGAATTTGGAAGAGAGATCATGATAGGACTGAGAGCTTGAACGCGGGCCATCCCATGGCGGCCATGGCCGGAGCGCTCGGCGTGAGACTTGAAAAGATAGGGCAATATGTTCTCGGGGATCCCATTAATGGCCTGGATTGGAGGCGGATATATGATGCGGTGAGAATAGTATTGTGTTCTACGGCTCTCCATCTAATCTTGGTGACGGCCACCACCATGATGATCTATGGGATTGTTTTGAAGTTGCCGGTCATTTAGAGATCATGTTAAGAAGCCTGCCCGTTGGAACGAACTCTCCGAGGATCTTTTCATGAAATCTCCTCGATACTTCCTCAGCCGGCTTCTCCGCGTATAAGAAGGGCGTCTTCACCCTGAAATGTCTCCCGGTCATTGAGGACGTGCCGTGATCTATCACGAGAAGTATTCTGCAGCCGGTCTCTCGATATAGTTCTTCGAGAATGTGATCCGCCTCTTCTATTGCCGAGACCTTCCCAGTATATGATCTCTTATGAGATTCCATGTCAGGCCGCTCGAAATGTATTAGAACGTTTCCTTCCTTGACTAGCCTCCGAGCCTGATTAAGCAGGTCATCTAAGCTGGAGATGTTGTGGGCTTTGATTTTTAGGAGCTTTGCGAGGCCATGAGCCGCTGGACTATTCGATAATATCGAAAGCCTTCTAACCCTAGGTCTTAGATTGAGATTTTTGAAGACTCCGCCTCCCCAAGGGATTATCGTTAAGCCATTATTTCTCAAAGCTATTCTTCTCACGAAGTCTTGAAGCATGATGGGGAGGGCGTCGAGTCCGCTGTCTTCAAAGGGCGAGCTTGAAACAGGTTTGAAATCCGTCTTCTCCAAGATCAGGATTCCTCGGCCGTCGTTGAAGTATATTCTTGGACTCAGATCCGAGATCAGCGGCAGCATTTTATTGACTAGGCTTTCGAGGCTTTGCAACATCCCTTTGGATAGGTTGTATTCGAGCTCGATAGATCCTCCATCGATCCTCGCCGGGCTCAGCCTATAGACTATCATACCCTCTCTTAATGGAATATCTAGTGCTAATGCCTCCAGAATCCCGCGTGGAACCTGCCCTCCCTCGGCGAGTAAGTCGGCTAGAAATTGATGAGTATGGAGGTAGGCTCCAGTATATCCCACCAAGCCTGAAGAGGCCAACCTATCTATGAAGGGCTTTCCCGCGGCCTCAAGCGGCGTTTTATTAGCTAGGGCTGGGATCAGTTCGTCCGCGGCTCCATCGAGCAGGGCGATTAGGGCTCCCAACTCTATTTGGATGGATTATCCGCCCAAAGATATATACTGTCTCAGAAGCTGGAAGAATGGGAGCCTAGAAGATGGGAATCTATCACATAACCTACGCGCCTGAGCCGAGGGAGCTGTGTATATACTTCGATGGGCCATGTAACTTCTCATGCCATGGATGTATCTGCAAGAATCGCCCTCTCGACATACATTTGGCCGAGAGATCTGAAGGGGTGAGACCCTCGATCTCGGCTGAAAAGGTCTTGAGGCTTGTCGAGGAGCTTGACTTCAAGAGGGTGATCTTCATGGGGTTTGAGCCGACCGTAAATCGAGAGTTCTATAAGCTCGCTAGGGCGATGAAATTCCGATTCAACTCATATAACGTGCTCTTAACGAATGGCTATAAGTTCGTGGAAGCCGATGTCGTGGACTCGGTCTGCGTCAGCATAAAGGCCGTAACCGAGGAGATCTTTAGGAGGTTCACGGGGAGGAGGGGATCTAAGAGGGTTCTCCAAAACTTTAGGAGATATCGAGATCTCAGGCTGGAGCTTAGGGCTGAGAGCATATTGGTGCCGGGCTTGATAGATGCCGAGGAGATCGAGAGGATCGCTGAGTTCATAGCTGAGGTTGATCCAAGAATCCCGTATCGGATAGACGGTTATATACCGATGGAGAATGACGTGTATAGGAGGCCGACGATCGCGGAGCTTGAGGAGGCTAGGAGGAGGGCGGAGAAATATCTGAGAAACGTCTCGATACTGCATCATGGAATGAAGCCAAAATATGCTGTGAGGAGAATATACTAGTCCCCAAATCTCTTCTCGGCCAACCTCCATCCATGGATATCGAAGACCGCATAACCTCTTGGAATATGCTCAATCCGGCCCTCGAGGACTTCAATCCGCTTCTTGAATATTGGGCCGTCTAAGACGAGTGTGTGGTATTCGCCGTATTCGCCGCAGAGATCTACTCCGGCGTTCTCTAAAGCCTTTATCACTTCTCGGTCGAAGATCCTTCCAAGTAAATCCTCGGGTAGCTTATCTAGCTTAACGCATACGATCATGGCCTTGAAGCCAGCGTCCAAGAACTCCATCATGAGCTTCTCCTCATCTTCTCCGTAGAGCGGTGAGAACGCCTTAACTCCAAGCTCCTCGCAGACCCTTATGGTCCAACGCCTATGCTCCTCCAAGAAGATGTCTCCGAAGACCACTCCCTCCGCTCCCAGCCTACATTTAATCTCCTCAACAGCTTCCTTGAAGACTTGCTCATAGCTCTCCCAGCTAGCGGTCCTCTGAACTATCGGCAGCTCCAAGGCCTTCGCCTGGTCAATGATTATCTTAGGGTTGAGGCCATGGACTCTAAAGCCTTCTCCAGCTCGGGTCGCGATGTTTAGGAGGCAGACAGGCTCGAGTCCATCGTTTAAGGCCCTGTAGAGCGATAGGCAGCTATCCTTGCCACCACTCCAAGAAATTATCACCTTCAAGACCGATACAACTGCTTGGATGATGTCCAGCGGAATTTATATCCATGACCTCGATTAGGGATCGTTGGGGTTGATGGTTCCGGAGAGACTCTGTAGAGAGCTTAGAGAGGTCCTCGCGAGAGCGGTTGAGAGGAATCTCGGAGACGTGATCCTCCTCTCTGGGGGCTTAGACTCAAGCATCATCGCCTTACTCGCCTCAAGGATCGGGGACGTGAAAGCCGTATCAGTATATCTTGAAAACTCTCCGGGCAGCGATCTAAGCTATGCGAAGATGGCCGCGGGCTTTCTTGGGATCGAGCATCTGATCCGCGTCTTCGACCTAGATGAGCTTGAGGATGTTATCCGATCCACCATAAGGGTCCTGAGGACATTTGACCCGATGGAGGTGCGCAATAGCGCTGCCATCTACATAGCGTTGAGACATGCGAGGGATAATGGTGGAAGGATTGCCATGACCGGGGACGGGGGAGATGAATTGTTCGCAGGCTACAGCTTCCTCTATAATCTAGATATCGAGGAACTGGATCGTAAGATTAGGGAGATTTGGAGGAGGATGAGCTTCTCGTCGACCACGCTTGGAGAGGCGCTTGGAATAAGGGTGAAGCAACCATTTCTAGATCGAGAAGTTTTGTCATTCGCCGAGAACCTCGACTCAAGATTTAGGATAGGCTTTAGGGATGGGAAACGATATGGGAAGTATATTCTGCGGATGGCGTTCGAGAATATGCTCCCAAAGGAAATAATCTGGAGAGAGAAGGTTCCGATAGAGGGTGGATCTGGGACATCGATCCTACCGAGAATCTTCGAGGAGAGGATCTCCGACCAAGACTTTGACAAGTTAAGGGAGAGATACCTCGTGGAGGATGGCGTTAAGATCAGGAGCAAGGAGCAATTATTCTGCTATCAGATTTATCGAGAGTTGTTCGGCCCACCCCATCCAGACGGCTCGACCAAGAAGATCTGCCCGATGTGTCACTCAAACGTTCCAGACGACGCAAACTATTGTAAGGTATGCGGCGCCTACCCAATCTAACTCTTTACATCCGAATCTTTGATCCACAGAGGTGTGGTGGTCGATCTCTTATGGTTTCTAGTACATGAATTTGTCCTTCCACTTATTCAGCTCCTCGACCGATCTTCTGACATCCGAGAATAGGCTCAGAACTCGATCAACGTCTTTCACCGAGACCTCATCCCTCCCCTCCGCCTTCGCCGCCTCATAGCTCGGAGTCAATAGCTGGACTGCGTATCTGAGGGTTGACTGGGCCCCTATCTCGGTTAGCTTCTCCATGGCCTCCTCTGAGACCTTAACCCCTTCCTCCTTGGCCCTTATCTCGAGTATCTTCCTAATCTCATCTCTCGTGTACGGCCTCGTGCTTATGATGAGCATTCGGTCGAGCATGTCGAGCGGGATTCCATGAGGCGACGTTATATCGGTTCCCCTAACTCTCGTTATACCCCTATTGCTCGCGAAGATCATTATCGGCGCGAGCTCGCTCTCCATGGCCGCGTTCAAGAACGAATAAGCCTCAATATCCAATAAATGAACCTCGTCGATGAATAGGACTCCCGGAATTATCTCAGCCGTCCCCTCCTCAACTCTCTTCTTCACCATCTCGTCTACATCCCTCCTAACCTCGCTGTCAATCTCCTTGGTTGGAGGACCTCCAAGCAATAGGCTGAATAATCCGCCGCTCCTCGACTGGGCGCTGATTTGATCGAGATCATGTAGGGTTAAGACGTAGACGAACTCCTTCTCCTTCTCGACTGGGCCGCTTGGTCTGGGAACGGGCTTCTCTCCAAGACCTGCGATGTCGTATTTCTCGGCCGCCTCCTCTGATCTACCAACCCTTGTAACTCTGCCTGTCTCAGCGTCTATCGTTATGACGTCTCCAACCGTTATTCCTTGTTGAAGTATGTAGGATGCTATTGTGGCCCCAGCCCTGAAGACTCTTCGATCATCCTTTGTGGTTAACCCTATCACGACGTGATCCGGAATCTCTTGATATGGATTGTATGGATGTTTTCTGGTCTTTATCTCGAGCTGGGTCACCTCTCCCTCATACACCCTCCTCCTCTCCCTAAGCTTCACCCCAATCGCCTTCCTCATGGCCTGCGTCAAGACCTCAGTCTTCTTGAGCTCCGATGAATAGATCTCTGATCCACTGAGGGCGACGAATGGGACATCCTTGCCGAGCTCCTTCGCGATCGCGTAGGCTATCGCCGTCTTGCCGGTTCCGGGTGGGCCTGCGAATAGGACTGCTCTACCCGCCATCTTCCCGCTCTTGATCATCCTGACGATTATCCCAGCCGCCTCCCTCGCCTCTATCTGGCCTACAAGCCCGTCTCCAACAGGCTTCGCCTTTAATCCGTCAAGTCCGAGTCCCTTGACGTGGCTGTGCGCTCCAACCCTTAGAAACCTTTGACGCGGGTAGCTCGTGATGTCTTCGAGCATCCTTACATCACCAAATTATCGTGGGCTGAAACCTCAATAAAGATTTAACCTCGGCTTGAAATCGCTTGGAGATGGTCAAGTTAATATCTCCCCCTTCACTTGAATATAATCGGCATGACAAGCTTCCACCCACTTCTCGTCGGAATCCACCCTAGAAGTGAGAGGCTGATAAAGACGTTTAGGGCATATTCCCGTAAGAAGATAGGCTTCGATGAATTGAGTAAAGTTCTTGAGAGGGAGTCGAGGGAGATAATCGAGCTCCAACTAGACTTGAATTATAGGTATGTGATCGATGGGATGCTTAGATGGCATGATCTCTTAAGGCCTCTCGCCGAGAAGCTTGATGGGGTTGAAGTGGATGGGCTTTCAAGATGGTTTGACAACAATCTATTCTATAAGAAGCCCGTGATCGTGGGCGAGGTTAAGAGAACGAATAAGATCTTGAAGGAATACGTATATCCAAGCGAGATCCCTAATAGGAGATTTAAGCTAGTCTTACCCGACCCATTCACCTTCACATCGCTCTCAGAACTCGGGAAAAGGAGGTTTGATGATGTCCTCTTCGAGGTCTCCGAGGCCATGAACGAGGAGATTAGGGAGATGGAGGTGGAGATAGGGCTTGGGCAGGTTCAATTATCCGCCCCCTCACTCGTCTGGAGAAAACTCGACGAAGACTCCCTAGAGCTTGCCAAGGACGCGGTAGATGAATGCCTTAAGGGAGTTTCGGCTGAGAAGATGATCCACCTACCTTTCGGAGATGCATTAAACTCCTTTCCACAGATCCTCGACGCGAGGGTGGACATGATAGGATTCGACATGACCTCAACCAAGCTTAAGGAGCTGAGAGAATATAGAATTGATAGAGGTGTCGGGCTGGGATTCGTCGATGGAAGAAATAGCCTGATCGAGGATGTCGAGTTTGTGAGGAGGAAGGTTGAGGATTATCTTGAGGCGAATGAGCCTGAGACGATCTACATAACCCCGAGCTGCGACCTAGAATATCTTCCAAGGAGCGTCGCCGATGAGAAGGTCAGGCTTCTAAAGAAAATCGTCGATGAGCTTGAGGAGGTTGAGTGAGTCGATGAAGCTCTTCCCAACACAGGAGGTTGGAAGCCTCTCGAAAGCACCATTTCTTAAGAAGATAACTAGGGAAAGGATCGAGGAGACTAAGCGGTGGGGTGAGCTACTCGGAGTCGAGGGATTGGATGAACTCCTAAACCTGTTAAGAGATCCAAGTAAAGCATACAGGAACATGGATAAGCTCTACGACTACGCATCGCTCTTCGCGATAAGATTCTTCGAGAAGGCTGGATTAGATGTGGTCTGGGATGGGGAGCAGAGGAGGATAGAGATGTATGAATATCCATTGAGCTATGTAGAGAACTTCAAGTTCCTAGGAGTCGTGAAGGTCTGGGACAACGAGTTCTATAGGAAAGGAGCGTTCACGGGAGAGCCCAAGCTCAAGAAGCCATACCACCTAGACGAATTCATCTTCGTCAAGGAGCATGCGAGGAGGGAGGTTAAGATACCGATAACCGGAGCATACACCTTGGCCGACTGGTCCTTCGACGAACACTACATCAAGAGATACTTGGATCTAGACGACCCAATCGAGGCCAGGAGGAGGGCGAAAGAGGATCTGGTGATGGATTTGGCGAAGAACATCCTAAGGCCGAATATCTTGGCCTTGGTCGAGGCTGGGGCGAAGAGGATTCAGATAGATGAGCCCGCGGTCACGAGTAAGCCCGATGAAGTCCCATTGATGGTCGAGGCGTTGAATGAGTCCGTCAAGGGGATCGATGCTAAGATAACATTACACGTCTGCTATAGCGATTATCGGATGCTCTTCCCCCACATCGCCGAGGCCAGGTTAGATCAAGTCTCGATCGAGTGCGCGAATAGGGATACAATTGAGCTTGGATTAGATGATGGGAGGAGGAGAGGTTACCACATATTAGACTACTTTAAGGAATATACTCCATGGCTTGAGGTCGCCGTCGGGGTTATAGACGTTCACACAAATTTCATAGAGCCTCCGGAACTCGTCAGGGATAGGCTGATCTATGCGGCGAGGAGGCTTGGAGATGAGTCGAAGATCGTGGCATGCAATGACTGCGGCTTGAGGACTAGGAGCTGGGATGTGGCTTTCGAGAAGGAGGTAAACCTTGTTAAAGGAGCGGAACTTGCAAGGGAGCTGTTTAAATGATCATCTAATTCTACGTCTCGAGACCCCGACAGCCGTCCCAGTTCTCCCGGTGGTTCTGGTTCTCTGGCCTCTAACCTTCAATCCAAGCGAGTGTCTGACGCCCCTCCAAGACTTTATCCTCATCTCCCTCCTAATATCCTCCTTGATCGTGTAGACTAGATCAGATCCATAGAGGTGTAGATCCTTACCAGTCGATAGATCCTTTCTCCTATTCAGGAGCCATGATGGAATTCCATGAGCTAGAGGGTTCTTAGCCACCTCCTCAAGCCTCTTAAGCTCCTCCTCGCTCAAGTAGCCTAGCCTCTTCTCAGGATCTATTCCAGCAGCCCTAGCCAAGGCATATCCGAGCATGACGCCGATGCCCTTCACCCTCGTGAGTGCATAGGGAACCTTTAGAGACCCGTCTAGATCTGTTCCCATGAACCTTACGACCAGCTTGAACTCTTCCCTCGTCGTAGCCATCTCTCGGCCACAGATGGTTTCCAGAAGTTTATAAGGATTGAATCGACCGCGATCGTATGGAGATGCATATCTCTTTAACCATCAAGAATTAGAAAAAATTCGGCGAAATCCTCCGCGTAAGCCCCTGTTCAGCGAGTTCGCCTTAAATAGTAGTTGATGTGGATAAGTTTTGAGAATCATGATTCAGGGAATTGAGTGGATAATCGTCGCCGCGATAATCGTCTTCCTCCTATTATGGGGGCCCTCAAAGCTACCCAAGATCGCGAGATCCTTAGGCGAGGCAAAGAAAGAGTTTCAGAAGGCTATGAAGGAAGCTGAAGAGGTGAAGGAGGAGGGGAAGCAGTTTGCCACCGAGGTTAAGGAGGCCGCCGTCGAGCCCATAAAGTCTGTTGCGACTACCGCCGCGGAGGAGGTTAGATCCGCTGAGGATAAGTTGATCGAGGTCGCTAAGGCTTTAGGTATTCAGACCGAGGGCAAGACTAGAGATCAGATCGCTAAGGAGATTCTGGAGAGGACGAAGAAGTAGCTCTATAAGTGAGCTGAGATGGCGTTACTCGGCCTCGAACTCCTAGTCTTGCTAATATTGTTCATAATCTTACTTAGGCCAAAAATCATAACCGAGATCGGCAGAGGGTTGGGTGAGCTAGTCAGAGAGTTTAAGCGTGGAGAATCTAAGGAGAAGAAGAAAAAACTTGTCAAGGTTGCAGAAGATCTTGGAATAGATCCGAGGGGGAAGAGTGATGAGGAGCTTCTAGAGGAAATTAGGAGAAAACTTTTCGCCCAGAATTCACAGGGGGAGGTTAAAGATGCCTGAGAGGGAAGAAAAGCCTAGAGACATGAAGGAGATGACCCTGCTCGAACATTTAATCGAACTCAGGGATAGGCTAAAGGTATGCTTGATAACGGTCGGAGTATTAACGATGATAATGCTGGTCTTTCCAGCGCAGCTCAACTTAGGTTGGGAGGCCCTCTACGCCTATAAGCCCATGGTCTCCCTAGTCTTAGACATCTTGAGAGAGGCGGTCTTGCCGAAGGGCATGAGGCTCATAGGTCTCACGATAACGGCTCCACTCGAACTATATTTCACAGCATCTCTCATCTTCGCCCTGGCCTTCAGTAGCCCTGTGATTGGCTATGAGATATTCAAGTATGTCGATCCAGCCCTCTACCCGCATGAGAGGAGGATGATATACCCGTTTATGGCCGCCTTCCTAGGACTCTTCACAGGAGGACTCCTCTTCGGACTATACATCATAACTCCCGCCACCTTTAAGGCCATGGTGATATTCTTCACCTTCGTCGGAGCCGAGCCAATAATACACATAAAAGACTTCTACAACACGATACTCATAGTAACCTTAGGGACAGGCATAGTCTTCACATCCCCGGTCATACTCGTCCTATTAGTCAGAGCCGGAATCATAAGCACCGAAGCCGTCACGAGGAATAGGAAGTGGATCTATGGAGCGGCCTATATTGTCGCGGCGATAATAACCCCAGATGGAGGAGTGTTCACAAACCTCATCCTACTCGGAGTATTCGTGGCCTTAATCGAGGGAGCGGTGATAGTGGCTCGAAGATATGAGAAGAAGAGAGAGCTTGAGGAGATGAGCAGATCTGCGGAGGAAGCGGAGCAGCCGTCGCCTAAACCCGGCGTGGATGTCTGTAAGTTCTGCGGCAAGCCATTAAATGGAAAAATATTCTGTCCTTGGTGCGGCAGGTCTCAGAGATAGTTCTCTGCGACCTCTTTCGCCTTCTTCATAGTTCCGCTGATAGTTAACGTCCTTATGGCCGCATCTTCTCCATTCAACTTTGTCACGGACGCTGTAGCTAGGAGTAGGTTTGGTAGATGTTTGAGGAAGCACCTTATTATCGCCACTCCCTCATCCCTGTAAACCTTCATGACCTTGAATCCAGATATGGCTAAGCCGAATGATCCGAATAATTCCCTATATGATGACTTCACAGCCTTTACTACGCTCTCCCCCGAGACCTTGGGCTCGGCCATGACGACGACATACCTCCTCTTCAGCCTCTTAGCCAATCCTCATAACACCCCTCATAACATAGTTCTTCGAAAGCTTCATCAAGTTCTCCTCGATCAACTTGACCGGCTCGGTTGAGATCGAGTCTAGGGCTCTTTCCTCGTCGAATCCTAGGACTTGGAGTAGGGAGGCGAGTTGCCTCGGATTCCTCAACTCAAGGCTACTTGAACCGGCGGAGGAGACAATTATCCCACACTTTTTTCCCAAAACCGATACGATCTCCGATGCCGTCCTCAAGAACCCGCCCCTATCCTCGAGGAAGTATCTGAATGGAAGCTCAACCCTATTCCTGAGCAGGGCTGCAACCCCCTTATCGAACCTATAACCGGGATTCACTGGGATTATTATGGTGTCGACCCTCGAATCCCTCGCGGCCACGAGAGCGGTTTCGAGATTTCTGCAGATCACGCTTATCACCTCAAACTTTCCCCTATTTTCTCTGAGAAGTTTTAAGAGTTCTTTTCGAGTCGAGGGTTCGAGGACGAGCTTCCTATACAGTTTTATCCCAACTCCCTCTGCTTCTCTCTTCAAGTGATCGAATCTCTCCACACATTCTCCTCGAAGCTCTATGGCGGCGGAGCTGAATCCAAGCCTCTTCAAACACCTTATCATCTCTAAGCATCTTTCAAAGCTTTCACATCTCACCCATAGGTCGATGTATCTCCTCATGTCTTCCCGCCCATTAACCTCTCAAACAGCTTCTCCGCCTTCCCCCTGATATTGACTTGGATTCTGATGGGATCCTTATCCATGATCTTGAATGATCCGAGATATGCTGCCTGCTTATCGAATCTAAGATAGATCTTCCCACCATGCCTCCCAAGCTTTGACCTCTCCCTGAGGATCTCATGTAAATCATGTTCAGTTAGGTTTGATAATATCCTCGCCAAAACGCTCTCAGCGACCTTTGAATCATCTATCGTAAGCTTGATGAATAGGATTGGATCGCCATAGTATCCAGTCAATGATTGGCTTATCACCGAAGCCCTCTCCATGGCCTCCGATCCGATTACGTTCTCGACCGCCTTCATCACCTTCTCCTCGTCCTCCGTCGCATGGCATAGGACTTGGACTAGAATTCCGTCAACCCTCGCCATCTCCTCTTCACTGATCCCTCGCAACCTCACCATATATCCTGTATGGTTTCTCGGCCTTACTCCTCGTGAGCTCGAAGACTATCTGGACTATCCGCATCCCAGCCCTAATCTTTATCGGATGAGAGGTTATATTCGATATCTCGAGGATTTGATGGTTGTATGATCCTGGGTGGATGAATCCGCTCGCTGAGTGAATGGCTATTCCGAGCCTCGCATACCTACTCCTCCCCTCGATCCAGCCGCAGAGATCCGAGTCGATATACACTTTCTCGGCGGTCATTCCCACGACCATTCCATGGGGCGGGATCGTGATCTCATCCATGTCAAGCTCCTCCATCAAGTCCTCGAATCTAGCCGTCGCCAAGTCTATCAAGTCGATGTCCTCCCTAAACCTCCAAAACTTTCTCGATAGGGTTAGATCAACCGATCCAGCTCCTATCTGATCGGGCTTTATAGCGGGCTCAAATCGAATCTTCCCTAACTTAATGAATTCTTTAATGTCTCGATCGCTGAGGATCATAGCCTCCTCGTCGAACTAATACGGCTTCTAAGGACTTAAAAAAGTTATGATGAAGTGCGCGCTTGGATCCCAATCTCTCCTCACAAGATCGAATCTTTCATCTAGACTTGAAAATCTCACATCATAGACTCCCACAATTCATCAAACCTGATTCTAGGAAAAGACTGATTTCTTAGAGCTTAAATAATGGCTGAGCCTGAATCTGACGGTTGAAAGGATGGGGCTATACGCGAAGCTCAACGAGCTTTGGAGGAGGAAGCCTGAGGAGCTGAAGGCCTTAATGAAGCAGAGGCTGATTAAGTGGAGAAGGGGGCCCGCGGTGGTTAGGGTTGAGAAGCCTCTGAGATTGGATAGGGCTAGGATGCTGGGCTATAAGGCCAAGCAGGGGTTCGTGGTCTTGAGGGTTAGGGTTAGGAGGGGTGGATTCCAGAAGCCTAGGCCGAGGGCTGGGAGGAGGCCGAAAGCCCTCGGAGTCGTGAAGCACAAGGTTAATGTCTCGATGATGGAGGAGGCGATCCAGCGCGCCAAGAAGAGGTATCCAAACCTCTATCCACTTGGAGCGTATTGGGTGGCCGAGGATGGGATGTATAAGTGGTTCGAGGTGATAATGGTCGACCCATATCATCCAGCGATCCAAAGCGATCGGGAGATCCAGCTCCCAGCCCCACTCCTAAAACACATCGCTAGAAGAAGTAAAAAGAAGAGAGAGTAGTTTAAAGAGCTGTCATCCCTATTCTTCAACGGTTATCGCCTGAGCTGGGCAGCCCTCAGCAGCGCTCTTCACATCATTTAGAAGCTCAGCTGGAACCTCGCCCTCAGCCGGGTTTCCCCCAACCCTATACTTCTCGACGACTTGGCTCTTCCCATCATCGCTATTCTGCTCGAAGAAGTCTGGGCAGAGAGCCCAGCAAGCTCCGCATCCAATACAGCTCTCCCTATCTATCCTCACCTTAGCCATGGTGCATCATATTTTGAGAGAAAAAACCAGGACTTAAATTCTTACCTCTCGCATCCGCTTTCATCGGTCCTCACAGTTTTGGAATTGATTATAGCAAAGATAATTTACTGCTTATTCCCCTTGATTCTTGATGGAGTTAGCTGGGATCGTTGGGAAGCCTAATGTTGGGAAGAGCACGATGT